>DASRMJ010000031.1:0-25716 GCA_035647995.1 Thermoleophilia bacterium
ACAGGCCTTCTACATTGGCCGTCTCTTCTTCCTCGTGTTCTTCGGAGAGCCTCGC
Organism: Thermoleophilia bacterium; assembly: GCA_035647995.1. Taxonomy (GTDB): domain Bacteria; phylum Actinomycetota; class Thermoleophilia; order RBG-16-64-13; family RBG-16-64-13; genus JAHJSA01. The sequence goes on from DASRMJ010000031.1 coordinate 56, forward strand.
ACCTCGGGAGAACAGAAGGTGGTGCGGGAGTCTCCCTGGGTGATGACTCTGCCGCTTGTCGTCCTCGGGTCGGCTGCGGTGTTCTCCGGCTTCGCCGGCGCGAGGTTCTTGGGCCGACCCTTGCAGAACTTCCTCTCGATAGAAGGGCCGGCCGCCGATCCTCAGGGAGCCCCCGCCTGGTTCGTGGCGCTCGCCGTCGTCATCGGTGCCGCCGGCGTCGGCGGAGCGTGGCTGGCGTACGGACGCTCCGCGAGCCGAGTCGGGTCGAGCACGGGCTTCGACGCGCGGCTGGAGGCGGCGATGGGCCAAGCGTACGGTGTCGTCGAGCGCGCCTACCTGGTTGACGAGCTGTATTCCAGGGTCATCGTGCGCCCACTGGTCTTCGCCGGGCGGTTCCTCTGGTCGGGTGTGGATGGGCGGGTCATCGATCGCGGCGTCGACGGTCTGGCGCGGGGCGTCCTTGGGCTGGGCGCCCTGGTTCGACGAGCGCAGACCGGAGAGGTCCGGGACTACCTGGCCACGATGGCCCTGGGGGTCGTGCTCATCGTGGCGCTGGCTCTGGGGGGTGCGCGGTGACGGACATCGTCCTCGTGCTTCCCAAGGTGGCGATCGGCGCGGCCGCCCTGCTAGCGCTGCTCCTCGATTCGGTCACCCGGGGACGCGCGCGCCGGCAGGTGATACTCGCGGTGGTGGTGTTGCTTCTCGCCGCCGCGGCGACGTCGGCGGCGGGCGTTGGGCGGACGGGGACGTTCCTCGAGGGGACACTGGTGGTCGACCGCTTCTCCGTCTTCGCCGACGTAGTCCTCTTGGTCTTGGCTGCCGTGGTCGTGCTGGCGGCGATGGACGGAGTCGGGGCGGGAGAGGACGCAGGCGACTTCTATACGCTTCTGTTCCTGTCCCTGGCCGGCGCCTCGCTCCTCGCGTCCGCCGGCAGACTCATCATGGTGTTCCTCGCCGTCGAGCTGTCTATCATCCCCACCTTCGCCCTCGTGGCGTTCCGTGCTGAAGATCGGCGCAGTTTCGAAGCCGCCCTCAAGTACTTCCTGCTCAGCGTCTTCGCCTCGGCTGTCATGCTCTTCGGTCTCTCGTTGATCTTCGGCGCCGAGGGCTCGGTGGCCCTTCCCCTGCCGCCCGACACGGCTTCGTCGGGACTGCTCTTGGCCGGGCTCGGTCTCGTGCTGGCGGGCTTCGGGTTCAAGCTCGCAGCCTTCCCCTTCCACCAGTGGTTGCCCGATGCTTTCGAGGTCGCGCACCCGGAGGTGGCCGCTTTCCTCGCTGTCGGGCCGAAGCTGGCGGCGGTCGTGGCCCTCGTTCGCATCTTGGAGGGACTGGCTGCGGAGAGCGGTGCGTGGACCTCTGCGATCGCGGCTGTCGCGGTGCTGAGCATGGTGTGGGGCAATCTCGGCGCATTCCGCCAGAAGCGGATTCCGCGCTTGCTGGCGTACTCTGCCATCGCACATGCGGGGTACGCCCTGATCGGCTTGGCGGGGGGCGGCCCGCGGGGCGTCGATGGAGCCGTGATCTACTTCGCCGCCTATAGCGCGGCGGCGGTAGGTGCGTTCCTGGTCGTCGGGGTCCTCGCACGCGGCGGAATCGGGGACGACCTCGTCGATCTTGCCGGTCTCGGTCGAAAGCGCCCGCTGGTGGCGGCGGCGATGACGCTCTTCATGCTGTCGATGGTAGGGATACCGCTGTTCGCGGGTTTCTGGGGGAAGTTCTCGGTGTTCCTGGGTGCGATCCAGGGCGGCGTGGTGTGGCTGGCCGTTGTGGGTGTGCTCAACAGCGCCCTGTCGTTCGGGTACTACGGCAACGTGATCCGCTTGATGTATCTGGACGGTCCGACAGGCGCCGACGGCGGTCTATCGGCTCACGAGACCGGCGGCTGGGGCCTCCGTGTTGCCCTTGCGACCGCCGCCGGGTTCACGATGCTGCTGGGCGTCGCGCCCGCACTACTCTTCGGATCCCTGGGAGCGAACTCGGGTCTTTGAGCTTCTGCCTGATCGGCCGCGCGTCGGGCACCTTGAGTCTCGAACCCCTCCCTACGACCAACTTCGTGTTGCGCCACGAGATCGTGCGGCTGCAGAGACCGGCGGCCCAGACGTAGAAGAGGATGAGATCGCGCATGGGGGCCAGCAGCACCTCGCGGGCGCGCACCGGAACGCCGAACAGGATCTGCGTGCCGGCATCGAGGGCCATCTTCACCCCCACGGCGGCGCCGGCGATGAAGATCGTGGGATTGTCGGGTCCCAGCCCGAAGACGGCCGCCGCCACCAGCGCCACGGCGATTGCGCTGGGGTTGGCCAGCGCCTCGAACAGGTAGGCCGGACCCGCGATGGTGCGCCGCATGGTGTTCCACCTGGTATAGCGTCGCACGAAGCTGCGAACGTCTCCGCGCATCGCGACCCGGTCGACGGGATAGGGCGAGATGACCACCTTGAAGCCCGCTCTCTTGAAGCGCGCGGAAAGGGCGAAGTCCTCCGCTAGGTAGTCTTGCACGGCCTCGAGCCCGCCCAACCTCTCCAGGTCGCGCCTGCGCATGAGCATGGACTTGCCGATGACACAGCTTATCCCCACGAGATCGAACAGGGCGACCGCCCCTACTACGAACGAGTTCAGGTAGCCGTTGTCGAGGTCGGCGCCCAGGGCGGTGCCCTTGGCTCCTCGCACGACGTGGGTCACCAGGCCCACGTGGGGGTCGCGCATGTGCGAGACGGCTTCGCGCAGATAGTCCGGTCGCACGCGCACGTTCGCGTCGCTCACCAGCACGAGGTCGCGTCGCGCACGATCGTATCCCGGGATCAAGTTGCAGATCTTCGGATTGAGGCCGCCGGAGTAGTCGCTCACGACTATGCTGACGTCGCGTCGAGGATGCTGAGCCCTGAGTTCCTTCAGGAGCGGCAGGGCCGGGTCTTCTGGGTCTTGCAGGCAGAAGACTATCTCGTAGTCCGGGTAGTCCAGGTGGAGGAAGGTCTCGAGATTGGCTCGAAGGCCATCCTCGAATCCCGTGATCGGCTTGAGGATGGAAACCGGAGGAGTCCAATCCTCGTTGCCCCTCGGAGGTGCGCACCCGGAGCTGGGACCACCGGGGCGGCTCAGGTGTCGCCACGCCGCGGCGAACTGGGCGGCGGCGAACGTAATCGAGACGAGGAGAAGGATCTCGAGCGTCGTGATCATCTGATGGCGCCGGACCGGGCGGGTGTTCGATTCGAGTGCGGCTGGGGCGGGAGCGTGTTCATGTCGATGCCTATTCTACCAATCCCGGCCTCGACCAGTCGTGTGTACGCGGTGGCGGCGCGAGTGGGCGTGCGTTCGAGCGTGTTGAAGTCCACGTGGTAGAGGCCGAACCTCGGTTCCAGTCCCCTGAGCCACTCGTAGTTGTCGAGGAGCGACCACCAGAAGTACCCGCGCACATCCATCCCTTCGGCGCGGCAGCGCGCGACCTGCGCGACGTGCTCTCGGAGGAAGGCCACCTTGCGGTCGTCATCCGCTTCGGCGGCGCCGTTCTCGGTGATCACGAGCGGGAGGCCCAGCGAAGCAGCCTTTTGCAGCACGTCGGAGAGTCCCTCCGGATACACCTCCCAGCTCGTCTCGATCAATCCCCTGCCCGGGTGGTCCTCCCAGAAGTAGCGGTACCTGCGAAGGTCGAAGGGGGAGAAGCTGACCAGCGCGCGGGTGTAGTAGTTCACACCCAGGAAGTCGAGGTGCCCGCGGAGCGGGAGGACGGTCACCTGTCCGATGACCGGGATGGCACGGAGCGCGACGGCACCAGTGCGGAACGCTTCGATCAGGGTGTCATTGTAGATGCGGTCGGCCATTCGTGCCGCCCAGCGGTCGAGCCGAGAGTCGGACCGACCGGGGGCGAAGCACAGCATGTTGTGCGCAATACCCACGGCGGTCGGCCCAGGCGAATCCGTGTGGATCACCTCGTACAGCCGCGCGTGCGCCCGAAGCATGTTGGTGAGCGCGAGGTGCGCGGCGCGGAATCCTCGCTTCCCCGGGGGGGTCATCCCGGTCAAGAAGCCGCCGCCCACGTGGACGTTTGGCTCGTTGAGGGTCACCCAGATGCGGACGTCGCCCGCCAGGGCCTCGACCATCCTGGTCGCGAAGCGCAGGAACTCGGACACGAAGGCTTCGTGTGTCCAGTCGAGCCCTTCCTGCCCCAGCCAGGCGGGGGAGGTGAAGTGATGGAGGGTGACGACGGGCTCGATGCCCCTCTCGCGCAGGGACCTGGCCACGCGCACTTGGCGGTCCACTTCGGCCGCGTCCCACTCGCCGCGTGCGGGCACCACTCTGCTCCACTCGATGGAGTAGCGGTAGGCGTTTGCCCCGATCTCGCCGAGCAGGCCGAGGTCCGCGTCCTGGCGCGCCCTGTGGTCGACTCCGCGCACGCGCACCGCCCCGTCTTCGGCGTCCTTGACCTTCCAGGTGGTCCAGTCGGCGGCGGGTGCTCCCTCGATCTGGAACGCCGACGTGGAGGCGCCCCACAGGAACGTGTCGGGGTCGAGGAGCGGATGCGGGTGGGACGGCAAGATGCTCTTCTCTCGGATCGATCAGCACCTCGGCACATGAAAGCACGGTCGCGTGCCGTGGGCAAGCAGACGGCCCACGCGGACGAAGCGGCCCGAGCGCGGGAGTCGGCGCCGGGACATCGGGTATTCGGCCGGAGCGAGCAGGCGACGGGCCTGCCCGGCGCGAGAGACGCACCCGCCACTCGACCAGGTCAAAGGCTCGTCCGTTGGGGGATCGATAGTCCGTGCTTTCGCATCGGGTTTCGCCGTTCGGTCACTGTCACACTGTTTGTGCGTCGATAGCGCAGATCTCCAAGGAGCGGCGTTGACGGCCGGGTCGGACTGGTGACCACAGCATGACGGGACGTGAAATGAGTATCGGTTGGCTGAGCGCGTTGGCATTTCCGCTCTTGACCTCGTTCTTCGGATGCGGGATGTTCGGGCTGCTGGAGCGAGATCGACGGCTTGGTATTGTCGCGGTCGCTTCTCTGGTAGCGATGGCCATTCTTGTGGCGGCGAGCTTCTGGGCGGGCCCGCCCGATCTGAGAGCCGCGATCGTCAGGTTCTGAGGGGGATAGCCTCCGCGCGCATCGCGTAGGGCCGCCGCTGCGATCAGCGCGAGGGATCCAAGGAGCCAGAGTCTGCCGGTGAGGGCGGCGGCCGCCAGCAGACCGGCGCTCGCGGCGGCGACGGCCGAGCGCACGGCGTTGTGTAGCCTCCAAAGGCGCACGGCTTCCCCACCATGTCGAATCCCTGCACCGGCCGGAACTTGCCTGTCGCTACGGCTTCAGCCGGTGTCCGAGCGCCACCGGAGCATCGGGTCGCGGGCGGCCCGCGTCTCGTCCGGTCTGCGGATGGGGGTGGTGTGCGGAGCGCCCGTCACGACCTCCGGCGACTCGTGGGCCTCCCGATCTATCGCGACGAGGATATCGACGAAGGCGTCCAGGCCGGCGAGGCTCTCGGTCTCGGTCGGCTCGATCATGAGTGCTTCAGGCACGATGAGCGGGAAGTAGATCGTGGGTGCGTGGACGCCGTGGTCGAGTATCCGCTTGGCCACGTCCCGGGCTGCGACTCCGGTGTCCCTCTTCTGTCGCGAGGCGGATGCCACGAACTCGTGCATGCAGAGGCGATCATGTGGGATGTCGTAGGTGCCACTGAGCCGGGTTCGCAGGTAGTTCGCGTTCATGACCGCGTCCTCGGAGGCCTGCGTGAGGCCGTCCCCGCCCATGCTCAAGATGTACGCGTAGGCCCGTTCCAGTACGCCCACATTCCCGTAGAAGCCGCGGACTCGGCCTATGCTCGCGGGACGGTCGTAGTCGAGCCCAAAGCGGGGGCAGCAGGCGCCGTCGTCGTCGGGGCCGGAAGCGCATCCCTCGCGGCAGTCGGCCCGTCGCATGGGGGCTTCGTTCGGATCCCGGCGGGAGACCAGCGGTGCCGGGAGGTATGGTTCCAGCCGGGCACACACGGCCAGCGGTCCGGCGCCGGGGCCGCCTCCGCCGTGCGGCGTGGAGAAGGTCTTGTGAAGGTTCATGTGCACGACATCCATACCCATGTCCCCCGGGCGTGCCTTGCCCATGATGGCGTTCAGGTTGGCGCCGTCGTAGTAGACCAGAGCGCCCGCCTCATGCGTCAGGCGCGTGATCTCCAGGATGTCCTCTTCGAAGAGTCCCAGCGTGTTGGGGTTCGTGAGCATGAGGGCGGCCGTCTTCTCGGAGAGGTTCGAGCGGAGGGTGTCGAGATCGATCAATCCACGATCGGAGCTCTTCAACTCCACGACCTTGTAGCCGGCCATCGTCGCCGTCGCGAGGTTGGTGCCGTGGGCGGAGTCCGGCACGATCACGGTGTCACGGGAGGCTCCGCCGTTGTCGCGGTGGAACGCCCGGATCATGAGGATGCCCACGAGCTCTCCGTGCGCTCCGGCGGCCGGCTGCAGCGTGGCGCGGCACATGCCGGTCACGACGAGGAGGGCCTGTTCCAGCTCCCACATGAGTTCGAGCGTCCCCTGAGCGTCGTCTTCCGTCTGGTAGGGATGCAGGTCGGTGAAGCCGCGCGCCTGTGCCACCTCGTCGTTGATCTTGGGGTTGTACTTCATCGTGCACGAGCCCAACGGGTACATGCCCAGATCGACGGAGTGGTTGAGGTGGGAGAGTCGCGTGTAGTGACGCACGATCTCAGGCTCGGAGAGTTCCGGAAGCGCTGGGGGGCGGGTGCGCAGGGAGGCCCCGGCCAGAAGATGGGCGATCGGCGCGGCGGGCACCCCGGCGGTCGGCACCGTCGCGCCCCGATGGCCGGGGCGCGACCTGTCGAAGGTCAGAGGCTCCAACCTCGATCCTCGGCAATCATCGGTCATGGACGGCCTCCTTCGGATGAGCCAGGGCATCCGCGGCTGCGTCGACGTAGGCGTCGAGGTCGCGCGGACTGTTGATCTCGGTCACGGCCACCAGCAGTAGGGGAGTCCACGCAGGATCGAACCGCCCGAGGGGGACACCCGGGTCGACTCCCAGCTCGCGCAGGGACTCGGCGAAGAGGGCGGCATCGACCGGGAGGCGGATCGCGAACTCGTTGAAGAACGGGCCGTCGTGCGCCGACGAGACCCCTGGAAGCTCAGTGAGGCGTTGGTGGAGGTAGTGAGCGCGGGCGATGCACGTGGCGCCCAGTTCCCGCAGGCCGGTCGGGCCGAGCAGGGCAAGATGGATTGTCGCGGCCAGGGCGCAGAGTGCCTGGTTCGAGCAGATGTTCGACGTCGCCTTGGCCCGCCGTATGTGCTGTTCCCGAGCCTGCATGGTCAGGGTGAAGCAGCGGCGACCGTCCGCGTCGAGGGTCTCGCCCACCAGGCGCCCCGGCAACTGACGCACGTAGCTGTCTGCACAGGCCATGAAGCCGGCGAACGGGCCTCCGTAGTTGGGCGGGTTGCCGAACGGCTGCACGTCGCCCACGGCCACGTCCGCTCCCACCTGTCCGGGCGGCGCGAGAAGGCCGGCTGCCAGGAGGTTCTGGGACACCACTAGCAGGGCGCCGGCGGCATGCGCCGCTTCCGCGAGCGGCTCGAGGTCCTCGATGATGCCGAAGAAGTTCGGTTGCTGCACGAGCACGGCCGCCGCGCCCTCGAGGCGCGCGGCGTCGGGGACCAAGGTGCGACCGGAGGACGGGTCGAGCGCGAGGTCGGCGACGGGCAATCCTGGTCCCGAGGCGTAGGTGCGCACCACCTCGCGCGCCTCGGGGTGGACCCCCGCCGAGACCAGGATACCGTCGCGGGACGTGTGGCGCGCCGCCAAGAACGCCCCTTCCGCGAGGGCGGAGGCACCGTCGTACATGGAGGCGTTGGCGACCGGCAGTTCGGTGAGCTCCGAGATGGTCGTCTGGAACTCGAAGATGTGCTGGAGGGTGCCCTGACTCACTTCCGGCTGGTAGGGAGTGTATGCGGTGGCGAACTCACTGCGCCCGGTGAGCGAGCGCACGGCCGCCGGCACGTAGATGTGGTAGCAGCCCGCCCCCAGGAAACTTCGGGACCCCCAGGTTCGGTTGCGCTCAGCTAGGGATGTGACCCGCGCTGCGACCTCACTCTCGGGCGATCCCGGAGGAAGGTCCAATGCCGTGGTGCGCAACTCGCGGGGTATGGGCGTGAAGAGGTCGTCGACCGACGCTGCGCCGATCCTCCTGAGCATCAACGCGCGGTCGGCGTCGGTGTGGACGAGGTAGCTCATCATGCCTCCGTGGGTCCGGCGGTCGGTGGTCCGGGCCGGTCGGTCGGCGCTTCGGTCCCGGCTGCGGACGAACCGGTCCAGGCAGCCGACGATCCGGGCCGGTGGCTCGATGAGGGTGCGCGCCGGGCCCGGGACGGGATCGGTGTCTCGCCGCGCCGGTAGAAGGGGCGGTCGACGATCCGCGCCGGCGTGGTCTTGGTGCCGGCGATGACGGACACTTCGGTCCCGGTCTGAGCGGCCTCCGGTTCCACATATCCGAGGGCGATCGGATGACCGAGGACGGGGCTCAGCGATCCGGACGTGACCGTGCCCACACGGCGGCCATCGACGTGGATGCTGTCCCCGGAGCGCGGGATGGTGCGGGCCTGGTTCGCAAGGCCTACGAGCAGCCGAGTGGGGCCGTCTGCGGCCGCGCGCAGCAGCGCCGCTCGGCCGGCGAAGTCAGAGCCGTCCTTTCGGTCGAGGTCCACCAGTCGGCCCAGCCGCGCTTCGTACGGCGTGGTGCTTCGATCGATGTCGCGGCCGTGGAGGAGAAGGGCCGCCTCGAGGCGCAGCGTGTCACGTGCCCCAAGGCCGCAGGGAGCCACGAGTGCGCCGCCGTCGAACTCCAAGAGGGCCCGCCAGAGCCGGACGGCGTCCGTGCGCGCCGTGAGGAGTTCGACGCCCTGCTCGCCCGTGTAGCCGGTTCGCATGACGGTGGCCTCCACTCCCGCCACATTGGCGGCGGTGAAGGTGAAGGGAGCCAGACTCGATGCTCCCGCCGACGAGATCGTCTCGATGACGTTCAGGGCGGCCGGACCTTGGAGTGCGAAGAGGCCTGTGATGTCGGTGAGGTCGTCGAGAGTCGTGTCGCCCGCCAGGTGCTCGCCGATCCAATCCCGGTCCTCCGCCGTGTTGCCCGCGTTGACGACGAGCAGGATGCCGTCTTCGCGTCGATAGACGATGAGGTCGTCCAGAATGCCGCCCTCGGTGGTGAGCAGCACCGTATACCGCGCTTGCCCCGGCCCGAGGTCGGAGATGTCACTGGCGACGAGGCGCTGCACCGTGCGAAGGGCGTCACGGCCCCGCAGGAGAAGACGCCCCATGTGCGACACGTCGAACAGCCCCGCGGAGGTGCGCACGCGGAGGTGCTCGTCGATGATGGAGGTGTACATGGTGGGCATGCGCCACCCGGCGAAGACGGCGAACCGGGCGCCCAAGGCGATATGTTCGTCCTCGAGGGTTAAGTGGCGCGATCCACCCTCGGGTCGGTCTTGCGACATGGATGTGGAGCCGTTCGGCTCGGTAAGGGTCACGGATCCTCCTCGTTCAACGGTAGTGGGCCTACCCCACCCGCCTCACGTCTACGCATCGGACACCGGGGAAACCGCTGCCCTCCGCCGCGCGCACGGTGCCGGCCCGCGTCGCTCTTCTCCATATGCTGGCCCTTCCCTAACAGTCTCATCATCCTCGACCCGCACAGTAGAGAGCGTCAGAGATGTGACGACCCCCCCGGAAGGGGGAGGAAGGCGTGAGATGAGGAAGATCATAGGCCATCGCTGGGCGATCGGAGCGGCCGCGCTCGTGTTCGTGTTCGCACTCGGCGCGATCTCGTGGGCGGCCACGACGGATACGACGTCGACCACGGACGGGACGGCGACGGGCCCGGCAGGCGACCCGGGGCTGGACGGTATCGCCCCTGGGTCCGGGATGTTGGGTCCTGAAGGGTTCGCGCCCGGCCGCGGGTTCTCGGCGTTCGGACGCATGGGCCGGCCGGGGCTGCGAGGCGGTGCGGTGACCGAGGAGATGAAGGCTCAGATGGAAGCGCGCCGGGCGCAGGTGGAGGAGCGACGCGATGCGTTCATCGACCTCGTCGGTGCGAAGATGTCCCCCACCGACCAGGCGGCACTCGACTCGTATCTGGACACGGCGAAGTCACAGAGGGCCGAGCTGGAGAAGGCGCAGGAGGCATTGCACGCCACCAACTCCGAGATCCGAGACCTGGTGGGGAAGTACTTCCCCTCGGGTGACGAACTCGGCGCGACCGACTCGACCGGTGGGACCGGCGCCGCCGGCACCACCGCGAACCCAGGCGTGTAGCGGGCGATCACGCGCGGGGCGTGCGGGTTGTGCGGCCGGCCGCGAGGCATCGCGGCCGGCCGCCTGCGCGTCCCGCGGAAGCTCGTCCGCGCGTCCGGCGCGAAGGGATCCGGATACGGACATGGACATGCGTCCCCGGCTGCCTCTAAGATGGTCGCGGGTGCTGAACAGATGTGGCGGGGAGCCCTGTCGTGGGCGACAACTCCTCGAGATCCACAGAAGTGTACGGCGAGGAGGCTGGTGTGGCGGCGCGGCGCGAGGGTGAACTCGGCACGATTGTGGTCGTCGAGGATGACCCATCCATCTCAGAGCTCCTAGAGCTCTACCTGGGGGCCGAGGGCTACTTGGTGATCCCCACGGCCAGCGCGGCGGCGGCCTCGGGACTCGTGAAGTCCAGCGCGCCGGCCCTCGTTATCCTCGACCTCATGCTTCCTGACGGCTCGGGTCTCCGAGTGCTGAAGGACATCCGCGTGTTCTCGCCGGTGCCGGTGATCATCCTCACGGCGAAGGACGCGGACCAGGACAAGATCCTGGGCTTGGAGCTGGGGGCCGACGATTACATGACGAAGCCCTTCAACCCCGGCGAACTGGTGGCCAGGGTCAGGGCGGTCCTGCGTCGGGCGGCCCCCGCCGGCGAGTCCGGGGTCCAGGTGCTCGGTGGGGTGGAGGTGCTCCCCGAGGAGCGGGTGGTCCGCGTGGATGGGATCCGGATCGAGCTCACTCCCCGCGAGTTCGACCTTCTTCACTACCTCCTCCTGAATCGGGGTATCGCCCTCTCTCGCGAGCGGTTGCTCGAGGAGGTGTGGGGCTACTCCTTCTATGGAGACGCTCGGACCGTGGACGTGCACATCCGACAGGTGCGCAAGAAGATCGGCCGGTGGGCGGTGGTAGTCCAGACGGTGTGGGGCGTCGGCTACCGCGCCGACGCGTCGGCGCAACCTGACGACGGGGCGTCCGAGACGGGCGAGGCGGAGGCGGAAGACTGATGTCGGCGTCGGGCCCTGGGGCTTCAGACTCGATGACCGGACCGCGTTCAGCGGGAGGGTCGATCCGTCTGCGCATCGCAGCGGCCTTGATCGGTGTCGCCGTACTCACTTTGCTCATGGTGAGCCTGCTCTTCTACGGCTTCCTGGGCAACTACGTCCTCCGGCAGAAGCAGGAAGCGATGATGGCGCACGCGGTGGAGGTGGCCAACCAGGTGGAGACGCTCGTCGATCTGGGGCCTCTGCGATCGCTCGCCACCGCGCGCGGGTTGGCCGCAGTCCTAAGGCTCGATATGCAGGTGCTGCCCAGCGGCGCCGGCATCACGATGTTCGACGGCGAGCGGGTGCTGGCCGCCGCCGGGCCACCCCGCACGCAAGGGGCTATGGCGGCGCTGCTGCTCCCGGAGGCGCGGAAACTCGCGGAGAACGGGGCCGCGTCCACCACCTTCAGGATCGAAGGCGACCAGCGCCTGGTGGTGGCAGCCGCGCCCGTCGATCTGGGGACCGGGCGCCCGGGATTGATCGTGGTGTCGCTGCCCACCTCTGACGCCGTCGCCGATCGGCGCGGCATGTTCCGCATCCTCCTGGTGGCCGGACTCGTGGGCGTGGGCTTCGCTTTGGTCGTGGGCTTGGGTCTGGGAGAGTGGTTGAGCCGGCCGCTGAGGCGTCTCTCGCGAGCGGCGGGGACCATGGCCGCCGGTTCCTACGCCGAGCCCATCACGGGCACCTACCCGAGTGAGGTGTTCGACCTGGCGTCGAGCCTGGAGACCATGCGTCGCGAGGTGCGCCACAGCGACGAATCGCTTCGCGGCTTCGTGGCCTCCGCGGCTCACGAGTTGCGCACTCCGCTCACGTCCATCCAGGGCTTCTCGCAGGCGCTGCTCGACGGCACCGCCGACTCTCCCGACCAGCGTCGGCGGTCGGCCGCCGCGGTCTTTCGCGAGTCGACTCGACTGCGGCGGCTGGTGGACGCCCTCTTGATCTTGTCGCGGTTCGACTCGCGTGAGTTCCGGCCGACGGTGGCGCCCGTGGACCCGATGGGCCTCGTGGGCGAGGAGGTCGACCGGCTGGTCGAGGCCGGCATGGCCGAGGCGGGCCGCATCAGTCTCAGGGCCACCCCGGCGGCGGCTGCGACGCGTCTGAGCACCGACGCGGACATGCTTCGTCAGGTCATCGGCAACCTGCTCCGCAACGCCGTGCAGTACGGAGGAGACGACCCCATCGTCGTGGCTTCGCATGTGGCGGGTGACAGGTTCATGCTCGATTTCGAGAACGGCGGGGAGAAGCTAGGCGAGGGAGATCGCCGCAGGGTGTTCGAGCGCTTCTACCGTGCGCCTTCGAGTCTGCGGCACGAAGGCTTCGGACTCGGTCTGCCGCTGGTGCGCGAGATATGCGAGGTCCTCGGCGGAGAGGTGGACGTGACCGTGCCCCCCGCCGACGCGGCCGGGGGCTCTGAAGCAGTGTCCCCGCGCACCAGGTTCCGCGTCACGCTGCCGTTGGTGTGGCAGGCGGTCGTCCCGCCGGTGGCCCCCGAGGGGTGAGCGATCTCGTACTCATGGCGGGCGACGATCTCGTCGAGGTGACGATCGGGGGCGCGGTCCGGGTGATCGATCCACCTCCGCCACTGGAGCCGCTTCCCGATTTCGCGAAGTCGGTGCGCCGGGCCCTGCGGGCGCCGATGGGCCTGCCTCAATTGCGTCGCCTGGTTGGCCCCGGGGCGCGTGTGACCGTGGCCTTCGACGATCCCTGCCTTCCACTGCCGCCGCCGTGGGTCGATCCTCGAAGGCAGGTGCTGGAGCAGGTGGTCGACGCGCTCTCCGACGCGGGAGTCCGCGATCACGACCTCACCTTGGTGTGCGCGAACGGGCTGCACCGCCGGTGGCGGGCGCGGGAGTTGGCGCCCATCGTCGGCCCCCGGCTGCGGCGCAGGTTCGGCGACCGGATCGTGTGCTACGACGCCGAAGATGCCGAGGCCAACGTCTCGCTCGGACCCACCGAGTCGGGCCTGCTGGTGGAGGTGAGCAGACTGGTGGCCGACGCCGACCTGGTGGTGTACGTGGGAGTCCCGTGGACCGAGATGAACGGCGGCCACAAGTCGCTGGCGTGCGGCCTCTCCACCTACGCCTGCATCGCTCAGCACCATCGCTCCGCGGTGCAGGTGTCCAGCCCACTCATGTCTCCGGAGTCCTCCGCGATGCACGGTGCCTTGCGCGACATCGGGCGCCACATCGGCGCACGTGTGCCTGTCTTCCAGGTGGAGACGCTGGTGAACAACAGACTGTGGGCGGGTCCGTTCCGGTCGCTCGACCTGCGTCGGCGCCGCCTCTCCGCAGGGATGCGGCAGGCCCGCAGAGCCCCCGCCTCCCTGCGTCGCCTCGCGCGGCGGAACATGCGCGGTTCCTATCAACCGGCCGGGATCTGGGCGGGCGCCGTGGAACCGGTGCACACGGCCCTGCTGGAGCGGATGGCGGCGAACCGCGTCGCCGTGGAGGGTCAGTCCGACATACTCGTGTTGGGTGTGCCCAACATGAGTCCCTACGCGGTGCACGCCGACATGAACCCCTTGTTGACCGTGAACCTGGGTCTGGGGTACTCGTTCCAGTTCGGCCGGGGAAGGCCACTCGTGCGTGAGGGCGGGATCGCGGTGCTGGTGGCTCCGTGTTCCTCCGGATTCGATCCGGTCCACCACCCCTCCTACGAGCGCTTCTGGAACGAGGTGCTCTCCGAGACACGCGACGCCGCCGTCATGGAACGTGAATGGGAGCCGGGCTTCGCCGTCGACGCGGATCTGGTCGCCGCCTACCGCCAGGGGTGGGCCTACCACCCCGCGCATCCGTTCTTCGCCTGGTATTGGATGGCGCGGGCCCTCCGGCATCTGGATACGGTGATCGTGGCGGGTTGCGAGGATCCCGCGGTCGTGGAGCACATGGGGTTCCTGCCCGCCTCAAACCTGGAACGGGCGGTCGACATGGCCCGCGGGATCCTGGGACCGGACGCCACCGTGTCGGTGCAGTCGGTGCCTCCGGTCTTCACGGTCGACGTCTCCGCGTAGGAGGGTTGCCCCCGTTCCGGCGGCGGCGTAGAGTGTTGCGACGACCATGGGCCGCGCGGCCCCACATCCGGGAGTCTAGGTGCGGATAAGCTTCATCGAGCCGGCGCCCCCAGGGTTCCACATCTACAGCTTTGTGAAGCAGGTGCGTCTTGGGCTGCCCCTTCTCGCCACCATGCTTCGCGACGCGGGACACGACGTCAGCGTCCAGGTGGAGAACCTGGGGGAGTTGGACTGGGATCGGATCCTGGGTTCCGACCTCGTGGGCATCTCGACCATCACCTCCACCGCGATCAAGGCCTACCGGTACGCGGAGCGCGCTCGTCGGGCGGGTATCCCTGTGGTCATGGGCGGACCCCACGTGACGTTCGAGGCCGATGAGGCCCTCGAGTTCTGTGACTACGTGGTGAGGGGAGAGGGCGAACAGGCCACGTTCGAACTGCTCGAGGTGATCGGTGGGTCCCGCGACCCGAGCACGGTGGCCGGAGTCTCCTGGAAGGACCCCGCCGGCGAGGTGCGACACAACCAATCTCGGCCTCTCTTGGGATCCACTTCGCACCTGCCCACGCCCGACCTCTCGCTGATCGAGCACACCGAACAGATCAGCCCGACCCCGTTGCTCACGTCGCGGGGGTGCCCGCACGACTGCGAGTTCTGCTCGGTGATCATGATGTTCGGGCGCCGGGTGCGCACCGACTCCGAGGAGAGGATCCTGACGGCGATCCGCGAGACGCGGCCGGAGAGCATCTTCTTCTACGACGACAATTTCGTGCTCTCCAAGCGTCGGACGAAGGCGCTGTTGGCTCGCATGGTCCGCGAGGGGCTGCAGGTGCCCTTCTCGGCTCAGATCCGCGTCGATTCCGTCTTCAAGGCCGGCAAGACCGACCACGAACTGCTGCACCTTCTCGCAAGCGCGGGCTGCTACCTCGTGTACCTTGGCCTGGAGTCGGCGAACCCGGAGACACTGCGGGGGTTCAATAAGCGGCAGAGCGTCGAGGACATGGCCGGGGGGTTGGCGGCGCTCCACTCCTATGGGATCAAGAGCCACGGCATGTTCGTGCTGGGATCGGACTCAGACACGGTCACTTCGATCCGGGAGACTGTGGACTTCGCCATCGATACCCGCATCAGTTCAGCGCAGTTCTTGGTGTTGACCCCCCTGCCGGGGACGCGACAGACCGCTAGGTTCCGGGCAGAGGGCCGCATCTTCACCAACAACTGGACCCTGTTCGACGGTCACCACGTGGTCTACTGGCCGCGGAACATGAGTCCGTGGGAGCTGCAACGGGAGATGTTGGCGGCACATCAGCGCTTCTACCGCATCCGGCGGTTGCCAGCGAATCCGCGTCACCGCCTGCAGGGATTCCTCATGAGCCACGGGTGGGAGAGGGTGCCGGAGAACATGGCCTACATGAGGGAGTTGCGGGCCTTCTGCGCCACGCACGAGCCCCCGCCCGTCGTCGAAGTGGATTTCGGAGAGGTCCTCCCTGCCTACGGTGCGTCCTAGATCCGCATTCTCTCGCGCTTCGCCAAGGAATCCCGCGGTTTCCCCCGAAAGCGTAGCTACCGTATAATCACATGTGTTCTTGAGTGCCACTGGCAGCACGAAGAAGGTAGGTATCACTTGGCTCGGGTCGTAGCCCTTGCGAACCAGAAAGGCGGGGTGGCCAAGACCACCTCCACCCTCAATCTCGGAGTAGCCCTGGTAGAGCTCGGAAAGCGGGTTCTGGCGGTGGACATGGATCCGCAGGGCAACTTGACCATGAGCCAGGGCCTCAACCCCGACGATGTGCAACCGAGTATGTACAACGTGCTCATCCAAGGTGTCGATATCGGCGACGTGATCCACCACATGGAGATCGAACTCGCCGTGGCGAACATCGACCTGGCCGGCGCGGAGTTGGCCTTGGCCTCGGTCATCGGGCGCGAGCGCGCCCTGAGCCGGGCGTTGATGGCCGTGCACGACTCCTACGACTTCATCCTTATCGACACGCCGCCCTCGCTCGGTCTTCTGACTATCAACGCCCTGACCGCGTCCGACGCGATCATCGTGCCCGTGCAGTGCGAGTATCTCTCGCTCCGCGGTCTGGCGCAGCTGGAGCGTACGCTGGAGTTGGTGCGGGAGAACTTGAACCCCAACGTTCATATAGCCGGGATCCTCCCCACGCTGTTCGATTCGCGCACACTCCACGGCAACGAGGCCGTCGAACTGCTACGCTCGAACTTCGGCGATCTGGTGTTCGAAACGGTTGTCCGCAAGACGATCAAGTTCGCTGAGGCTCCCGTGCAGGGGTCCTCGGTCATAAAGTACGCTCCGCGAAGCGACGCCGCCGAATCCTACCGCTCGTTGGCCAGAGAGGTGCTCAATGGAAAAAGGAAGATCTAGCATGAAGAACAGCGGCCTCGGCGCGCTCTTCCGTTCCACGGGTGGACACCCCGAGGCGCACGCCGACGGCGTCGCCGGCGGCCACGGCGAGTCTGTCGCAGGGCCGTTGGAGGAGGGCGGGTTCGGACAATCGTCGAGCAAGCGTCAACTCATCCAGCCCTCGCGCGCCTTCCCGGCCGTCATCCGCATCGTCGGCGTGGGCGGCGCGGGCACGAACGCCGTCAACCGCATGCTCGAAGCCGGCCTCGAGGGCGTGGAGTTCATCGCCGTGAACACCGACGTCCAGGCCCTGCAGATGTGCGAGGCCGACCACAAGCTCCGCATCGGTCGGGAGTTGACCAAGGGCCTCGGTGGCGGGTCCGACCCGGACGTGGGCAGCCAGGCGGCCCATGCGGCATACGACGATATCAAGGCGCTGCTCAAGGGCAGCGACATGGTGTTCATCACCGCCGGCGAGGGTGGCGGCACGGGCACGGGGGCCTCGCCCGTCATTGCCGAGATCGCCAAGAGCGTCGGCGCCCTCACTATCGGCGTGGTGTCGCGTCCTTTCGCTTTCGAGGGGAACCGGCGCAAGGTCCAGGCGTCCGCGGGTATCGAAGCTCTGCGCAAGTTTGCCGACACCGTCATCGTGGTGCCCAACGACAAGCTACTCGAAGTGGTGGATCGGTCCACCTCGATGATGGACGCCCTTCGCCTCGCCGATGACGTCCTGCGTCAGGGCGTACAGGGGATCTGCGACCTCGTGACCGTGCCCGGCCTGATCAACCTCGACCTTGCCGACGTGCGCACCATCATGACCTCGGCCGGCACCGCGCACATGGGCATCGGCTCGGCGCGGGGAGAGCAACGGGCACAGAAGGCCGCTGACCAGGCGATCAACTCGGCTCTACTCGAGACCTCGATCGACGGAGCCCGCGGCATCCTCTTGAACATCAGCGGCGGCTCGGATCTCTCGCTCTTCGAGGTGCACGAGGTGGCCGAGGTGGTCAACGCAGCCGCCGATCCCGATGTCAACATCATCTTCGGGGCCATGGTCGACGAGGCGCTGGGCGACCTCATCCGCGTCACGGTGGTGGCCACCGGTTTCGACGCGGCCCCCCGGCCCAAGGCTGCGGAAGGTCCATCCGACGCGGAAGCGACCTTCCACGCCGGCGGCGAGGACCCCGGGGAGGCCTTGACGGGCGAGCGAGCGGCATCGACGTCAGAGACGACCGAAGGTGGGACCGGCGAGCCCGGCGCGGAGCCGGAGGAGAGCCTCGACGTGCCCCCGTTCTTGCGCGGTATCGACTCGTAGGGCTGCAGTCTTCGAGTGGGGGTTGGAGCGGAGTTAGCGCGCCTGCTCCGAGTCGGCGTGCGGGCACCGTCCGCGTGAAGTCCTACCGCGCGAGACTGCGCTCGAAGTAGAGGGCCGTCTTCTCTTCCATTCCCAGGGAACGGTAGAAGGCGTGGGCCCCTAGGTTGAAGGGTTCTGCGTATAGGAACAGGCGCACGCATCCGCGATCCAGGGCTGCGTCGCGCGCGGCCTCCAGGAGCAGCCGTCCCACTCCCGTCCCGCGGTGGCGGGCGGTCACTATGAGGTCTTGGACCTCGCACACCGGCCCCGCCGACCACGTGCTGATCGAGAAGATCAGGCTGCATGTCCCCACGATGTTCCCGGCGACCTCGGCCACCAGGGAGAGGTGGGAGGTCGAAGCCAGGATGGCCCGCAAGGTGTCGCGGATGGCGTCCTCTGGTGGCCTCGTCACCCCGTGATGTGCCATGATCTCTTCCAGAAGAGCGGCCAGAGCGTCCAGGTCGCGGGCGTCAGCTTGGCGGACTCGGGCGGGTGTGGATTCGGTATCCTGCATGTGTAGAGATTAGCAGGACGATGCTTGTCATGCGGGGTTCGGGCGACCGCGGAACGCGCGACGGGTTCGGCGCGGGCCGGGAAGACCGGGCCGCGATGCGGAAAGCTACGGGAAAGCTAGGGGAAAGGTGGGGCCTGCAGTGGCGCGAGCGGACTCAGAAGGTGGGCTCGGCGGCGGAGATCGGGGTGCCGGGACCTCGTCCGCGGGTGACGGATCACCGATGCTCTCACCCATGCTCTACTTGAACGGCAGCATCATGCCGCTGGCGGACGGCCGGGTGAGTGTGGAAGACCGGGGATTCCAGCTCGGGGACGGGGTCTACGAGGTGCTGAAGATCGACAACGGTCGGCTTCTGTGGCTGGAAGATCACCTGGAGCGCCTCGACTGGAGCACCGGGCAGGTGCTCCTTTCAGGAGCTCTTGACGGTCACCCACTCGCCGAGATCCTGCCGCGGCTGGTGAGCATGTCCGGTCTGCGCCAGGGAACCGCCTACGTGCAGGTGACCCGCGGCGCCGCGCCCAGGGAGTTCGCGCTCCCTTCGGGCGTGGAGCCGACTGTTCTAGCCTATGTTCGGCCCCACGAGTTCCCTTCAGACGACGAGGTGTGCGCCGGCATCGCGGTGCATGCGGTCGAAGACCTGCGCTGGGCGCGGTGCGACATCAAGTCGACCAACCTGCTACCGGCCGTGCTCGCGAAGCATGCGGCCGGCGAGGCCGGCGCGCGGGAAGCGCTGTACGTGAGCGCCGACGGAGTGGTGCGAGAGGGTGGGTCTTCGAACGCGTTCGTCGTTCTCGACGGCACGCTGCGCACGCACCCGGCGAACAACCGCATCCTGAACGGCATCACGCGTTGCCACGTGCTCGATCTGGCTCGAGAATTGGGGTTTCCTGTGTTGGAGCAAGCGGTGCACGTCTCCGACCTTCCGCGCGCCTCGGAGATCTTCATCGCATCGACCATTCGCGATGTGATGCCGGTGGTGCGTGTAGGGGGGCTGGACACCGGGATGCTGACGCCCCGCGGAGGAGTGCCCGGGGAGATGACCATAGCCTTGGCCGAGGCGATGCGCTCTCTGATCGCCCGATGCGTGGGCGTTCCGGCTCCGCCGCGTCGGTTTCCGGATGCCTCAAAGGGGAATAGTACGCCGTGATAGCAGAGAAAGCCCGCGCCCGGCAACGTAGGGCCCTGCGCCTGACCATAAGCGGGGTCCGTGGGCTGGTCGAGATGGGGAGGCGGCTGAGCATGGCTGATCGGCACGTGGATCTTTTGACGGGCGCCCCGGTGCCTCGGCGAGGGGCGCACTACAGTGCGGACGACGATTCCACGGTCAGTATCTACCTGAACCAGATCGGTGTTGTGCCCTTGCTTACCGCCGAAGAGGAAGTGGCCCTCGCCAAGCGGATCGAGTCGGGGGACGAGTCGGCGCGGCTTCACATGATCGAAGCCAACCTCCGGCTGGTGGTGTCGATCGCCCGGCGCTACGTGGGGAGGGGATTGAGCTTCTCTGACCTCGTGCAGGAAGGCAACTTCGGCCTTATGCGTGCCACGGAGAAGTTCGACTACCGCCGCGGCAACAAGTTCTCAACGTATGCCACCTGGTGGATCCGTCAGGCGGTGACCCGATCGCTCGCCGACAAGGGGCGCACGGTGCGGCTGCCGGTGCACATCGTGGAACGGCTCTCCGCGATCGCGCGCACGAAGGGCGAGCTGCGGCAGCGCCTGAACAGGGAGCCTCGTCTCGAGGAGGTAGCCGAGGCGGTGGGCCTCACCGCGGTGGAACTCCAGGCGCTCCTCGACGTCGCCGAGAGCCCTCTCAGCTTGAACGCCTCGATCGATCCCGAGGGCGATTCGACGGAACTGGGCGCGACGGTGCCGGATCCCAACCAGGTGCCGTCTTTCGACACCGTCTACCAGAGGCTGCGCGCGCGCACCGTCGCGGAGGCCATCACGGCGCTGCCCGAGAGGGAGCGCGCGGTCCTCGTGTTCAGATACGGACTCGACGACGACGACCCCTGGACCCTGGGGGAGATCGGGGACCATTTCGGCATCAGCCGGGAGCGGGTCCGTCAGATCGAGAGCAAGGCCATCGAACGCCTGCGCTCCAATGGGCTGATCAGGCGCCTTCGCGAGTCGGCGTGAGTGTCGCGGCCTCCCGCCTGAGGATGCGTGCCCTGCGGATGTTGCGCCGGTCGGTGCCGTGCCCGTCGGCTCCCGGCACCTCCATCACGAAGGGCGCCGTGCGGAGGGGTGCACTGCTCATCAGGCGGCGGAGGCCCGACCGGCCGTAGCGCCCGTCCCAGAGGTTCTCGTGACGGTCGCTGCGGCTTCCGAGCGCCGTCTTCGAGTCGTTGAGGTGCACCAGGCCGACCCGGTCCAGACAGTCCGCCGCGGCCAGCTCCCAATGCAGTCGCTCCACCCCCTCAGCGGTATCCAGCGCGTATCCGGCCGCGTAGAGGTGGGCCGTGTCCAGGCAGACGCCCGCCCTGCGGGGGGCGGCCGCGACCAGACGTCCGAGTTCGGCGGGGTCCCGGCCCATCGAGTCGCCGCCTCCCGCGCTCGACTCCATGAGCAGTGGGGGGACGACGGCCGCGGAGGCTGGCGCGCCCGACGCGCGCGCCAGCCGGGTCTCGAGCAGCGAGTAGGCTTGGGTGAGGGCGGCGGCCGTGCGGGCCAGCCCCGCCTCGAACCCCTCTCCACGATGCGAACCCACGTGGGTCACAACGCCGGCCGCGCCCGTGAGGGCGCCGAAGAGCAGGGCGTCGGCCAATGCGGCGGCCGACTTCAGGCGCAGGTTGGCGTCGGGGCCGGCCAGGTTGATCAGGTAGATGGTGTGCACGAAGAGCGGTAGGCGCGCGCGACGCAAGGCCAGACCGTAGCGGGCCAGGTCTTCGGGCGCGTATGGACCGGGACGCCACTGCCTGGGGTTGCTGGGGAACACCTGGATGGCCTCGGCACCGATGTGACGTGCCCGGACGATCGATGCCTCGAGCGAACCTGCGGTCGATACGTGCGCTCCGATCAGCGGCAGTCCGTCGCCGGCGAGGGCGCTGCCGGCCCTGTCGGTCGGCGCGCCGACCCGTGCTCTCTGTCTGCCCACGAGCCTCCCCAGAAGGTAGAATCCCGCCATGATACCGCTTCGCGACAACATCACGACGCTTCGCTTCGCCTACGTCACCTACGCGTTGATCATCATCAACGCCATGGTCTTCTTCTACGAGCTGTCCCTTGGCCAGCGCGGCTACGTCGATTTCATCAGCACGTGGGGTTACGTGCCCGACCTCGTCACCGGCACGGTGCAGTCCGGAGCGTTCGATCCGCGGATCCTCGCCACCCTGGTCACCTCGGTCTTCCTGCACGGCGGGTGGGTGCACATAGGAGGCAACATGCTCTATCTCCACATCTTCGGCAACAACGTCGAAGATGCGATGGGTCGGGCGCGGTTCGTGTTCTTCTATCTGCTGATCGGGGTCGCCGCGAACTTCGCGCAGGTGGTCGTGTCTCCCCACTCGCTGGTGCCCGGCATTGGGGCGAGCGGCGCCATCGCGGGCGTACTCGGGGCATATGCGCTGCTGTATCCTCGGGCGGGAGTCCTCGTCTTGATCCCCATCTTCTTCTTCATAAGGATCATCACCCTGCCGGCCCTGGCGGTGCTGCTGTTCTGGTTCGTGATCCAGGTGTTCCAGGGGTCCTTGACCCTGGCGGCAGGACAGGCGGGTGCCGGCGGCGTGGCCTTCTGGGTGCACGCGGCCGGGTTCGTCTTGGGGGCCGCCCTCATCTGGGTGTTCCGCAACAGCGAACTCACGGGAGCGAAGCCAACGTGGATATGAAGCCCGAGAACGAGATCGACGACCTCAAGTTCCTCGTCGGGACCGCCTGCAGTCGCCTCATCAATCTCCTGATCGATCCGCGGGCCGATGCGGCCACCCTGGCGGCTGAGGCCACCTTCTTGGCGCAGCGCGCCGAGCGCCTGGCCGAACTACTTGCGACCGAGGCATCCGCCGAGACGCCCGCCGAGCCCCGTGATGCCGGCTCGTAGCGGCGGGCGGCTGGTCATACCTGCTTCCCTTGCGGGGGGCCAGCCGATAGAATCGGGCCATGACGGACTACGACGACTCACCGGATGCGATGCATGGACCCGCGCGGGTGCAGGTGGAGGTGGGGTCGCGGGTCATCGTCGGCGACATCAAGACCCCGGACATCGCGTACAAGTCGCGGGTGAGTGACGTGGTCAACGACCAGGACCGGCGTTTCCTGCCGCTGGTAGACGTGGAGTTGCTCGACGGTCCCTCGGGACGGGTGATCGGAAGGTCGCAGTTCGTCCTGGTGCGTCTCGACGCCGTCGACGTGATCACGCCTCTGCGCGAACCGGGCCACCGCTCACCTCTGGACTGATCGTGTCCGTGCGCCCCGAGGCGCCACCCTGGCTCGTGGCGCCGTCGCCCGGTCTCCGGGTATGGGCCCTCGAACCCTACTTCGGCGGATCGCACCGACGCTTCCTCGAAGGCCTGGCCTCGCACTCGAGGCACCACTACTCGCTGCACACGTTGCCCGGTCGCAACTGGAAGTGGCGCATGCACGGGGCGGCCCTGGCTCTGGCTCGCGATTCGCAGGGCGGGAGGACCATCCCGGCACCTGGCGATGCGGACGGCGCGAGGACCATCCCGGCACCTGGCGGTGCGGGCGGCGCGGCGCTCCCGCAGGTGCTCTTCGCCTCCGACATGCTCGACCTGGCCGACTACAAGGCCTTGGTGCATCCCGCCGTCGCTGCGACCCCTACCATCCTCTACATGCACGAGAACCAACTCACCTATCCTCTGCCGCCGGGCGTGGAACGCGACCTGGGATACGGTCTCAAGAACATCATCAGCGCGCTCGTGGCCGACCGAGTGCTCTTCAATTCGGCCTTCCACCGGGGAGAGTTCCTCGGTGCCGTGGAGGCTCTGCTCGACGATCTTCCGGACGCCGTGCCCCACTGGGCGGCGGACGAGGTGGCGGCGAAGTCCGACGTGCTGCCCCTCGGATGCGACCTTGCGTGGCTCGATGGGCATCGGCCTTCGGGCGGGCCTGGGCACAGTGGGAGCGGCCGCTGGGGTGACGAGGAGCGCGGCCCCCTCATCGTGTGGAATCAGCGGTGGGAGTATGACAAGGCGCCGGGAGACCTCTTCCGCGCCCTGTCTGCGCTGCGGGAGCGTGGAGTGGGCTTCCGGCTCGCCATGGCGGGGGCCAACCACGGTCTGCCCTCGGCCCAGTTCGTCGAGGCGCGCGGGAGGCTGGATTCCGAGATCGTGCAGTGGGGTCATGTGGAGGATGCCGCCGACTACGCCTCACTGCTGTGGGAGGCGGATATCGTCGTCTCCACGGCACTTCACGAGTTCTTCGGCGTGGCCGTGGTGGAGGCCCTTTATTGCGGCTGCCGGCCCGTTCTTCCCCATCGCCTAAGCTACCCGGAGATCGTTCCCAAGGAGGCGCACGGGGAGGCGCTCTACGGACCGGGTGAGCTGGTGGACGCGCTCGCGGAGGCTCTCGAGCGTTCCACGGCGGCGCGCAAGAGCGCGGGGAAGTCATCCCGGATCGAATGGCAGAGGACCTGGGTGTCCCGGTACGATTGGAGCGCCATGGCATCGCGGTATGACGCAGCTGTGCAACTGTGTTGGGAGGGCGGCCTCGCAAGGGGCACCAAGGAGGGATGATGGAACGGATCGCGATCGACTACACGCTCTGCATGGAAGAAGCACTCGGGCCTCGGAAAGGACTCTCCCGCTTCCTACTGGAGGCTCTGCGGTTGCCGCTCGAGGAAGCGCGGGGTCGTCTGGCCGAGAAGCGGCACGCGGGGGGGCTCGCCTGGATGGACCTGCCTCGACGCGACGCCTCCGACGTGCTCGACTTCGCGGAACGGGCCACAGGGCGCTACGACGACATCGTGGTGCTGGGCATCGGCGGCTCGGCCTTGGGCACCACCGCGCTCACCTCAGCTCTGCTCCATCCGTTCCACAACTCGATCCCGGCGGCCGCCCGCGGCGGGCGGCCGCGCGTCTTCGTCGTGGACAACGTCGACCCCGACGAGATAGGTAGCCTGTTCACGCACCTCGACCTCGAGCGGACGCTCGTGAACGTGATCTCGAAGTCGGGCACCACCGCGGAGACCATGGCGGCCTACCTCGTGGCGCGCGGGCTTCTCGTGGAGCGCGTGGGGGAGGGTGCGCTGCGGGACCATCTGGCGTTCACCACCGACCCCCACGGCGGGGTGCTCAGGAAGATCGGCAGACAGGACGGCATACCTCTGTTCGACGTCGGTGCGGGCGTGGGCGGGCGCTTCTCGGTGCTCAGCCCTGTGGGCCTTCTTCCCGCGGCGCTGGCGGGGATAGACGTGGTGGGACTGCTCGCCGGCGCCGCCGAGATGGACCAGTGGATCGCCGAGGCCGACGTGATGTCGAACCCGGCCTATCTCTTCGCTACCCTGCAGTTCCTGCAAGACACGCGCTTCCAGCGGCACCTGAGCGTGATGATGCCCTACTCGCGGGCGCTTCGGGACGTGGCAGTGTGGTATCGGCAGCTGTGGGCGGAGAGTCTGGGCAAGGCGGTGGACCGGCGGGGCCGCACCGTGCATGTGGGCCCCACGCCCATCGACGCGCTCGGGGCCACCGACCAACACTCGCAGGTGCAGCTCTACACCGAAGGACCCGACGACAAGGTGTTCACGTTCCTGCGGGTAGACGAGTTCAGCTACGACGTGGTCATCCCCGACCTGCACGCCGCGGAGGAGTCGTTGGCCTACCTGGGCGGCAGGTCGATGTCCGACCTGCTCAACGCGGAGCAGGAGGCCACCGCGTGGGCGCTCGCCCAACGAGGACGGCCCTCTCTCACCATCTCGGTGCCGCGCGTCGACGCCGGGTCGGTGGGCCAGGTGCTCTACCTGCTCGAGGTGGCCGTCTCCGTGGCGGGGGAACTCTACGACATCAACGCCTTCGACCAGCCGGGGGTGGAGTTGGGCAAGCAGGCGACGTACGCGCTCATGGGTCGGGCGGGCTTCGAGGAGCTGGCCGGACGCATTCGCGGGACGGTGGGCGGTGACGGATCGGCTGCCGGTGTCCGCTATCTCGTTCACTGA
>DASRMJ010000032.1:0-2878 GCA_035647995.1 Thermoleophilia bacterium
TGAACGAGCCGTGCACCGCTTCGAGCTGGTGTCCGCCCACCATGCGTGCTCCGGTCCCCAGGCCGATCACGGAGTCGATGGCGGGGAGCCAGCCTCCATTTTTTCCCACGTAGACCAGCACCACGGAGGTCGGCTCGACCAGGGGACGGAGGTACTCCGCCGCCTTCTGGGCTTCGTCGTACCGGGCGGCGTACACCGGGTGGTTCTCGAAGGTATGCACGTAGCGTTCCCGGATGTCGCCCGTGCGGAAGAGCAGGACGACGACCAGCACGCCGAGCAGCAGGACATACGGGAGAACGGTGAGGAACGGCCGAGCCGAGCGGAGCCTATCCAAAAGCCAGGAGAGCCCGGCGGCGCCGAACAAGGGGAGGGCGACCCACAGCAGCTGCTGGGATCGTACGGTGTAGGCCTGGTCGACCACCC
Organism: Thermoleophilia bacterium; assembly: GCA_035647995.1. Taxonomy (GTDB): domain Bacteria; phylum Actinomycetota; class Thermoleophilia; order RBG-16-64-13; family RBG-16-64-13; genus JAHJSA01. The sequence goes on from DASRMJ010000032.1 coordinate 424, forward strand.
GGCTCGGGATCGCGAGCAACGGGATGCGGTCCAGCAGGGGGACCACGGCGTCCCGAAAGGTGCCCGAGGACACCACCAGGGTCAGACCGACAAGGAGGAGAGGCGAGAAGAGGGGAACGCTCAACCGGCGGCGCTCGACGAGCAGGGCCAGCAAGGCGGCGAGGCCCAGGACGGCGCCCAGGGTGACCGTCCAGGGGAAGAGCTCGTGCTTCAGGAAGAGGTCGGACATGACCTCCGTGAAGCTTCGTACTCGCCACTGGGTGGCGGGTCCCCGGTAGGGGAGGCTCCTGAGGAAGGGATAGATCCAGAAGAACGACATGAGGACGGCGATCCCGAGCAGGGCGAAGTAGCCTTTGAGCGCCGAACGCCGCCAGAGAAGTGCGCATACGAAGTACAGGAGCAGGAGAAAGGGCACGTAGCTGCTCACCACGATGTTCGTGACGAACACCCCGGCTAGGGCAAGGCCTCCAAGAAGCACGTCCCTGCTAAACCAGCCCTTGTCGGAGGGGGGCGCCGAGCCTGCGGGGGCCCCTTGCGGCCCCCGGCTCGGGCGCCCCCATACAATCCCGTGCAGGAGACCCCAGACCAGGATAAAGCCTACGAGCGCCAGGACCTCGGTATAGAGGCCCACTTCGTAGATGCCGGTGAGCCCCTGGTTCCAGTGGGCATGAAAGCATAGGGAGAGAAGCGCGGCGAGGGCGGCGGCGCGTCGGGAAAGGCCTAACCGCCTTGCCAGCCAGGCAATCAGCAGAGGGAAGAGCACGTAGAGGAAGGCGAGGACGATCTTCGTGGCCAGCGTTATGGAGAGGGCTCCGGCGCTCAAGCCGCGCAGCAGGCTGACCACGGCGAAGAAGCCCGGCGGGTAGAAGAGAAAGCCGGGAGTTCCGAGGTACCAACCTTCGTAGAGGCCGAAAATCCCCAGCGAGCGTGGAGTGAGGCTCTTCTCGAATATCAGTGAGCGGACGACGTGCCCGGGACCATCCCAGGAGGAGATCTCGCCCCCCGCGAAGGAAGGCAGCACCGCCCAGAGGGCCAGGCCGGCGGCCGCGACGAGCAAAAGCGAGAAGACCGTACCAGGGAGGTCGTTCTTGGCGTCCTCGTAGAGCAGGAGGCCGGTCGGCGAAGCCTCCTCGGAGCGCTCCGTTCCGGCCGGGAGAGGCTGGCGGGAGAAGGGCCACCGCAGCCACTCGACGATCTTCATGCGTTTCCTCCTGTGTCAAGCTGAAGGGACGGAGGGCGGAACGGAATCGAGCTCTAGCCGCCCGTCTGACCACCAGGTTCCACTGCCTCGACGCTACCATACCGAAGCCCGTACTATGCCGAGCTGTCTGCGGGAGGGAAGCTCGAGGCTCGAGGTTAAGCCCTCGAGAGCCGGGGAACCACTACGAGAAGCTGCAGATGACCCTGCTCGCATGGCCGTTCGGCCGGCGCCCAGCTCCCCGACGCGAGCCCAATCCACTTCGGTCCGTTTGCGCATGGACGCCGTCGAGAGCTGCGGGCGTCCACATAGCTCCTAGGAGACGACAGGCGAATCCTCAAACCGATTTCGCCATCGAGACCACCGATCTCGTCAAGGTCTACGGGGGTGAGACCCGGACCCTGGACGGAATCAGCTTCACGGTCGCGCTCGGCGAGCTCTTCGGCCTGTTGGGGCCAAACGGTGCGGGCAAGACCACGGCCATCCGCATTCTCTCCACCCTGCTGACACCTACCGCCGGGACCGCTCGGGTTCAGGGCTTCGACGTCGTCGCGGACCCGCGAGAGGTAAGACGGCGGTTGGGCTTGGCCATGCAGACTCCCACGCTCGACGCCTTCTCGACCGGTCGTGAGACGCTCAAGTTCGCGGGCCGGCTCCACCGCATGCCCTCCGAAGAGACAAAGCGACGGACGGACGAGTTGCTCGAGCTCATGGGGCTGGCCAGCGTGGCCAAGAAGCTCACCGGCACCTACTCGGGAGGCATGAAGCGTCGGCTCGACCTCCAGGCAGTCGGCGTAGAGCTTCGCCTGCTGCTGCCCCACCACCACCGGATCGACGGTGGTCTGCTTTGCCTCCACCACCGCCAGCGGTTTGCCGTCGTCGCCCCACAGGACGTAGTCGGCATAACCAACGCCCGATTCGTTCGGCATGCCCGTGACTTCGTATTCACGATCCTGCACCTGATCGAGCGGCCGACCGGCGCGCTTCAGGGCGAGGTTGATGATGAGCCTACGGGTCTTGCCTGTTCTCGGTCAGGTGATTCGCTACATCGCAGAACTCGACCGTGACCGCGACAAGATCCTCAGCAAGGACCGGTGCGACACACTGAAGATACGCGCTCGAGTGATTGTCGGGCGTGACGGTGACTTGGGGCATCAAGAAGGCCTGCGGAATCTGAATGCGCACCTACATCGGATTGAGGTTGTCACGTTCGATCAGCTTGTTCGTATCGCAGCCAGGGTGCTTGATGTGTTCGAG
>DASRMJ010000033.1:0-11236 GCA_035647995.1 Thermoleophilia bacterium
CGATGCCGTTGTGCACCATCTTCACGAAGTGACCGGCTCCCGCGGGCCCTACGTGCCCCCAACCGAGGTCGGCCGCCGGCGCGAGAGACTCGAGTGCGGGGCGCACGAGAGCCACCGACTCCTCCGTCCCACCGACCATGAGACTGTAGCCTTCCGTCCGCCCCCAGATCCCGCCGCTGGTCCCCGCGTCGACGAAGCCGAGGCCCCGCTCGGCCATGGTCGCGGCACGGCGCATCGAGTCCTTGTAGTTGGAGTTGCCCCCGTCGACGATCACATCGCCCTCGGTGAGCAGATCGGCGAGATCGAGCACCATCTTCTCCGTGGGGTCTCCGGCGGGCACCATGATCCACGCCGCGCGGGGCGGGGAGAGCAACCCGACCAACTCCGCCAGGTCGCGGGCGGGAACGGCGCCCTCGGTCGCCAGCTGAGCCACGGGTTCCGGAGAGCGGTTGGCGACCACCACGCGATGGCCACCCGCCACCAGGCGTCGCGCCATGTTGGCTCCCATCTTGCCAAGACCGATGATGCCGATGTCCATGGTGAAGCTCTCCTTGGATCGAGAGCCGTCGACTCAGGTCGTCGCGGCTCGGTTCGAGACTAGATAGGTGGTCTTCGCGGCCGGTCGGTACTCGTGGACGTCCGTGGGCCGGCGCCGCGCACCCGCGTCACGCGCCTATCTACGCCCGTCGATCACTTCGAGGAAGCTCTCGAGCTGACTCCACGCCCTGCCTCGGTCGAGCAAGGTCTGGTCGTTGTGGTCGCCTTCCAGCAGCAGCCCCGGGATGCCCAGGTTCTCCTGCAGCTTCCTGCGCAACTCCACCTGCACCAGGCTGAACGGCTTGCAGCTGCGGTCGGAATGGAACACGACGCCGTCGACGCCGTAGAGGTCGACCAACTCGGCCAGCAAGTCGTAGCGCCGCCCGATCTGGACGTTCAGGAAGCCGGCGCCCATATAGGCGGCAAAGGAGCGCAGGGGATCGACCTCGTCGATCGGCCCCATGTAACGAGGACCCCAGGCCTGGGTGTAGGTGTCGATCACGAAGTTCACGCCGCGGGCGGCAAGATCGTCGAAGAGCTTCAGGTCGAACCAGGGAGGAAGGTTGTCCCAGAGCAGGCGATAGCGCTCGCCCTCCACGGCGGCGAACCCTTCGTCTACCCGCTGCTTTATCTCGTCGCGAAGAGCGCGCAGGTGCGCCACATACTGAGGCGTGCCTCGCAGCGCGACCATGGGGAACATGTGGGTGAAGATGTCCGCGGCGGTGATGGGGCATGGTCTGGCCCGCCTGAGATCGAGGACCTCCGACCAGATCTCCTTGCCCTCGTTCGAGAGCCGAACGACCTCGCGCAGCCGCTCCAGGTCGAGCACGCGACCGGTCTGCCCTTCCACCCACGCCACCATGCGCCGCAACTCCGACTCCACGTAGTCGAGATTGATGCCCTCGGACTGGTCGCGCACCAGGGGCGTGTCGACCACGAAGGTGGGCACCTCCCAGTGACGTTGCACCGCCCGCCACCAGACCATGATCATGATGCATGAGTTCATGGCGCTCACCTGGAGCGTGGGCTTGGGAAGCTCCCCGTAGGGCCCCTCGCCCGAGAACACGGTGCCCAAGGTGGCCCGCACGTAGGAGCAGAGGTCGGCGCTGAAGCCGTGCGCCTCCGACACCGCGGAGAGCTGCGGAGTGATCTTGAGAGCGCCGCACGCGGCTCCGTAGTTCTCCGGATAGAACGGGAAGATGTCCATCGCATAGAAGAACTCGCAGGGGACCCCCACGTTCAGCCAGGCGCTCGGGCGCCCTTCGGAGGCCGTGCGGAAGAGGTCGTCGTAGTAGCCCTTGATCAGCGATCTCAGGCTCCGCGTAGCCTCCAACCGCTTCATGGGCTGCCGTTCGCCGGTGGCGCTCACGAGTCCTCCCCTCCCAACTCGAATCGCTCCCGGAAGGCTTCGAGCCGCGTGCTCAGGGCGCCGGACCCCTCTCCCTTCTGGTCGCCCTCGACCATCATCACCGGGATGCCCTCGCGGGCCAGGCGATCCCTCAAGAAGGGCCACTCCACCTGCTCGGAGTCGCAGAACTTGGTGAGGTAGAAAAGCACGCCTTCGGCCGCGCTCGCGCGCACCAACCCCACGAGGTGGTCGGCCCGAGGTGACGAGGGCTCCTTGACGGAGCAGGGAGGCTTAGTCAGGTAGGCGCGGGCCAAGGCTTCCCAAGGGTCGGTCGGGGTCTCGCCGGCCGCCGCCGGCTGCGAGCCCACCCTGATGCCGTACCAGCGCGAACCCGTGGAGAGATCGTCGGCCGCCAGGTACAACCCGGCCGACTCGATAGCGGCGGCGAGGGCGATGTTGTCGAAGGTGGTGCCTGAGAGGACCACCGGCACCGCATCGCCGGGCTCGCCGGCCGGCGGATGCTCGAGGAGCGTGGAGAGCGCCGCCGTGAACTCGTCGGGCAGCATCGTGGTGGCGGCGACGAGCACCGCCAAGAAGTCGGCGCCGGCCAGCGGCAGGTCTCGCGTGGCCCGGCGGGCCGCGAGTTCCGCCACCAGTGCACGTTTTCGGTCGCACGCGGCGATGGAGTCGAGGAGCCTGCGCTCGTCGAGCGGAGCGTCCAGCGCCCGGGCGATCCGCGCTGAGACTTCCTGGAGTTCCTGCGCGAGGTAGGTGACCGCCCCCTCGGTGTCCACCACCGTCGGGTACCGGACGAAGTCCACGAACGGGGAGAGCTTCTGCGAATCCCACACGGCGAAGACCCCGCGGAGGGAGTCGCAGTAGCGCGTGAAGAGCACTCCGTCGAGCAGAGAGAGATCACCGCGGAGGGCCTGCTCCAGCAGGTCGCGCGCAGCAGGGCACGCGTAGCCTTGGATGAACTCATGAGACCGGGGATCGTCCCGGCCACTCACGGTGACCCGGTGGGGGACGATCCCGTGGGCCATGATCAGCTCTTCGGGCAGGTAGCTGTCGAAGTAGCCCATGGCCATGAGACCGGTGCGCTCCTTGATGTGGGCCAACTCGGAGAGGGGGTCGGTGCCCACCGACCGCAGGCGCGCCAGCGCGGCCGCGCCGGCGCCGGAGGCGCCGTGGGCGGAGCCCATGGCGCCCGGGCCGGCGGGCGGCTCCCCTGTGTGGGCGCGGCCGCTCACTCCGAGCCCGCGGACATCTTCCGCAGTTCTATCTTCAGTATCTTGCCGGTCGCGCTCTTGGGCAGGGTCTCCATGAACTCCACTATCTTGGGAGCCTTGTACGCGGAGAGGCGCTGCTTGCAGAAGACCACGACCTCCTCGGCACAGAGCGTCGCGCCCGAGCGCAGCACGATGCAGGCCTTGACGTTCTCACCATAGACCGGGTCGGAAACACCGATAACGGCGCACTCCTCGATGGCCTCGTGGGTGTAGAGCACCTCCTCCACCTCGCGCGGCCAGATCTTAAGACCGGCGGAGTTCACCATGTCCTTGATGCGGTCCACGATGGAGAGGTAACCCTCCTCGTCGAGCATACCCACGTCACCCGTCTTGAGCCAGCCGTCCACCAGGGTCTCCGCAGTCGCCACGGGATCGTTGTAGTAGCCCTTCATTATGTTCGGGCCCTTGAGGACGATCTCGCCCACGCCGCCCGCCGGAAGCACCTTCCCGTCGGCGTCCCAGATCTGCACCTCGACGTTCATGATGGGGGTGCCCACCGTCCCCGCCTTGTGACGCACCGTGTGGTTGTACACGGCCGACGGAGTGGACTCGGTGAGCCCGTATCCCTCGTTGATCTTAAGACCGAAACGGTCATACCATTGGCGCGCGATCTCTTCGGGCATGGTCGCGGCGGCCGAGAAGCAGAACCTCACGTGCTTGAACGCCTCCTCCGCTCCGGGAGTGCCGAGCACGATTATGTAGATGGTGGGCACCGCATGCCAGCGTGTGATCTTCTCCTCGGCCATCGTGCGGAGGACGGTCTCTATCTCGAACTTGGGCAGGATCACCAGCGTGGCGGCGGCGCGCACGGTGCCGTTGAAGATGAAGTTCTGCGCGAACGAGTGGTACATGGGGAGGAAGCAGATGGTCCGATCGTTTCGACTGATGCCGCCCTCGTAGACGGTCGAGTAGGTGTTGGAGACCACGTTGCCGTGAGTGAGCACAACGCCCTTGGGCTTGCCGGTGGTGCCCGAGGTGTAGATGATCTCCGCGCCGTCCTCGCGGTCCATATAGACCGTCGGGAAGACTTCGTCGTGCTCCTCGAGCAGCGACCAGAAGTCGTGGTCCGCTCCGTAGGCCGATGGGGGGGCGCCGGCGGCGCCCGAGTCGCCGTCGGCGGAGCCGACCGGCGAGACCACGATCACGTGCCGCACACGCGGGATGTCGCCTCGCTCCGGCATCTCCCCGGTGTAGTCACTCCCGGCGATCACGACCTCGGCCTCGCAGTTGTTGACCATGTACTCCACCTCGCCCGTCTTGCACATGGAGGAGATGGAGACGGCGATCGCTCCCACCTTCAGGATGCCGTAGAAGGCCACCGCGAACTCGGCCCGGTTGCCCATGAAGAGACACACCCGGTCACCTTTGACCACGCCCAGAGCCGTGAGAGCGTGGGCCACGCGGTCCGCGTCGCGACGGAAGGCCCCGTAGGTCCAGCGACGGGCGCCATCGACCAGGGCCTCGTGGTCGGGGAAGAAGATGGCGTTGCGGTCGAGTGCGTCGGCGATGTTCACTCCGGTGTGCTCCTTGTCTCGTCGCCCGCCGGCGCCGCCGCGCGGGCCTCGCGCTCGAACAGCATCCGCTGTTCGAGCGCCTGTATCAGGATGCCTATCATCCAGTTGAGCGGGGCGTCCACCCCGTGCATCTCTCCCCGCTCCACGACGGCGAGGTTCAACGTATCGATCTCGGTGCGCCTTCCGGCTTCGACGTCTTGGAGCATGGAGATCTTGTTGTCGCCCACCCCACTCAGCGCCTTGATGGCGAAGTCTCCCGCGAACTCCAGTTCGGCGAAGTCGAACCCCTGCGCACGGGCCACCTCGGCGGTCTCTTCGGCCAGCGCCCGGATGAGCTCGTTGGTGGGCTGGAACTCCACCAGCTGGCGCCCGGTGAATCCCGTGAGAGCGGCTACCGCGTTGCAGGACACGTTGGCGAGCAGCTTGCGCCAGATGGGGATGCGCACGTCTCCGGCTATGCGGGTGGTCGGGATGCCTGCCGCCGAGAACGCGTCGATCAGACGCTGCAGACCCGGATCGTCCACCCCGTCGAAGCGGCCGATGCTGATGCCGCCGAGTCCTCCGTTGTACTTGATGACGTTGGGGCCGAGAGGCATCGCGCTGTGCGCCGTGACGCCGCCCACGACGTTGGCATCTTCAAGCACCGCCGCTATCCGCTGAAGGTTCTTCAGACCGTTCTGCAGCGAGAGGACGTAGGTCCCCGGGCCGACGAGCGGTCGAGCGGTCTCGGCCGCGGCGGTCGTCTGGTAGCCCTTCACCGAAATCTGCACCAGATCGACCACTCCGACCGTGCCCGGGTCAGTGGTGGCCTTCATGAGCCGCCACCGTTCCCGGCCGTCGGGCATGATCACCGTGAGCCCCTCTTCTTGCAGAAGGGCGACCTTGGCGGCGTCGATGTCAACCAGTGTCACGTCGTATCCGGCTTCGGCCAGGAGGAATCCAAGCGTTCCTCCGATGGCTCCCGCACCCACGATTGCGATCCTCAATCCCATCGCGGACCCCCTTGACGCCTCCCAGTCGTCTGGTCGGCTGTCGTGCGCAATGATCCTACGGTCCCGATTGTAGCGCCGGCCCGCCGGCGGCGGGCTCGGGCTATCGCCGTCGGCGCTCTATCGTTCCTTCCACTCCGCAGCGCGGCGCTCGATGAAGGCCTTCAGTCCCTCGTTGGCGTCCTCGGTCAACATGAGTTCGTCGACGTATATCGCGTCGGCCAAGCGAAGCGACTCCGAGGCCTCCTTGCCCAGCCCGGCCAACATGGCCTTCTTGGTGAGGCTCATGACCAACCCGCTGTTCCTGGCCAGCTTAGACAGGAAGCGTTCCGACTTCTCCTCGAACTCGGCTTCGGGGACCACGCGACTGACCAGGCCCATGCGGAGCGCGTCGGCCGCCGAGTAAGTGTCCCCGGACAGAAGCAGCTCGGCCGCCGCTTTCGGGCCGAGCATGTCGGGGAAGAGCGCGACACCCAGGATCGGGAACACGCCCACCTTGATCTCCGGCTGACCGAAGGTGGCCTCATCCGACGCTATCGCCATGTCGCAGCAGGCGACCAGTTCCGCGCCGCCCCCGAGAGCCATGCGCCGCACCAGCGCCACCGTGGGCTTGGCAGAGCGGTGAAGTCCCATGCAGAGCTCGTCGAAGATGTCGAGCATGTGGCGCATCTTGTCTGGCGTGTGGTCGGCCACATCGACGCCGGCCGAGAAGGCGCGTTCGCCTGTCGCCTGAACGGCGATCACCTTGACGCTCGGATCTGCTTCGAGTCCGCGCAGAGCCTCCACCGCCGCCTCCATCACAGCGATGGTGAACACGTTGACCGGCGGGTTGTCGAGTATCAGACGACCGATACCCCCGGAGACACTGGAATCCACACCGTTGCCCACTGACGATCACCCCTCTTGTCTGACTTTACGCCTTCTCAACTACCCACGGCCGCGGTCGCGACCGCCCTCAGAACCCCAAGATCGCCCGCAACTCGACGGCCTTGCGCCGACTCACCGGGACGCGGCTGGCCTTGCGGTCCTTCATCACCAGCTCGTAGGTGCGGTTGTTGAGCGGAACGACCTCCGACACCTTCCTCAGATTCACAAGGTATCCGCGGTGAACACGGAAAAAGTCGAGACCGGCCAGACTCTGTTCCAGCTCATCCATGGAGGGCGCTAGAGCCACCATGGTATCTGCTCCCGTGGTCACGTGCACGGTCTCATCGGCCACGCTCAGGAAGACGATGTCCTCCACCCGCACAAGGATCAACCGAGCGCCGTCTCGCGCGGTCACATACTCAAGCCGCTTCCCGACCCCCGAAGGAGTGGTGCCAGAGCGCCCCCCGTCGGAGGCCGCGTCCGCGACGGGCTCCGAGATGATCACCGCCGCCTCTCCGCCGGCCTTGAGTTCGCGGGCTCGATTCACCGCCTTCAACAGACGCGCCCTGCTGATCGGCTTCAGCAGGTAGTCGGCCGCGCCGAGCTCGAACGCCCGGGCCGCGTACTCATCGTAGGCGGTGGTGAACACCACGAAAGGCTTCTTGGGGAGGGCGAGGAAGATCTCGGCCGCGCTCATCCCGTCCATGCCCGGCATCCGGATGTCGAGGAACACGAGGTCGTGCTCCACCGCGAGGAGCAGCTTCTCGGCCTCGGCCGCGGTGGAAGCCTCCCCCACGAGCTCGACGTTCTCGATGTCTCCGAGAAGGTCGCGCAGGTGCGACCGCGCCCGCGGTTCGTCGTCCACTATGAGCGCGCGCAACTTCACTGCACCGGCCTCCCGCGGTCCATGGACGCACTATGCCTCATCGAACGGGCCGCCCATGACGTCCGCTGTCATGCTGCTCACGGCTGCGGGCGGCTTCGCAAGTTGGATTCACCGAAAGTCCACCTCGGCGAAATCAGGCTGATTCGAGACGCCCGCCGGGTCCCCTCTCCGCTCCTCTTGTATCAGCGAGTATACCGCCGGAGAAATGCGCCGCGGGAGGTGTACCTCGACCACCGTGCCGCCGGTGTCCGGGCTGCGCACCACGAGTCCATACTGCGGTCCGAAGAGCCCGACGAGACGGCGCTGGACGTTGCGCATACCGATCCCCCCGCCGCCTCCACGGAACGATGCCGAGTCCATACCCACGCCGTCGTCCTCGACCGCGATCACCGCCTCGTCGTCGGTGACCCAGCTGCGGATCACGACCCGCGAGGAACCCACCTTCCTGGTGACCCCATGGGTGACGGCGTTCTCCACCAACGGCTGGAGGATCAGCGGAGGCACCAGCGTCTCCAGCGCGGCCGGCTGGTGCAACCGCTCGATATGGAGTCGCGAGCCGAAACGATACTGCTCGAAGCACAGGTAGCGATCGACGAAATCAAGTTCTTCCCGGAGGCTCACAAAACCTCGGTGCTGCTTGAGATTGCGTCTGAACAGATCTGCGAACTCGACCAGGAGCTCCTCGGCTAGGAGACCGTCGTGCCGACAGTACGACGCGATGGTGTTGAGGGTGTTGAAGAGAAAATGGGGACTGATCTGGGCCTGCAAGGCCTGGAGTTCCGCCTGCGTCGCGAGCTTCTTCTGGATGTCGATCTCCGCCAGCTCCAGCTCGATGGAGAGCATGTTCGCGAGACCGTCGGCGAACTGGATCTCCTTCTGTGAGAACGGCAGGTCGACGGTGTTGTAGAACTTGAGGCAGCCCACGATCTGCAGGCGGGCCTTCAAGGGCACGACGATAGCCGCCCTGAGCGCACAGGTCTCGACGGGGCAGCCGATGGACATGCGACCGCGGACCGCGGTGACCTTCCCGCTACTGAGGGTCTCCCGCGTGAGGTGGGTGAGGATGGGGAGGCCGACTTTGTGGTGATCGTCCCCCTTGCCCACGAAGGCCAGGATCTTCTGCGAGTCGGAGATCGACGTAGCCGAAGCCCCCACAACCTCATGGATGGCGCTGGCGGCCGCCGCAGCGCTGCGGAAACTGAGCCCTTCGCGAAGGTGCGGAAGGGTGAGGTTCACGATCTCGAAGACGGCATCAGAGCCGATGTTCACGTGCGATCCACCGCTGCTGTCGGCCCGAAGGCTCCTGTCACGATGCGAATCTAGTCAAAGAGGTCCTCTTCCGGCTGCGCCGCTGCGATCCCGCCCCGGGTGAAGATCACGCCCACCGGACCGTCGGCCCCCACGACGCCGAAGCAACTCGTGCAGGCGCCGTCCTCCGCAGACTCCACGATCCCCTCGATGCGGACCTCATAGCCCAGCAAGCGGTAGTGTTCCGCGGCCTCTTCGAGCCGCGTCCCGGCCGCGCTGAAACGCTCTTCCCAGCCCTCAGCTCGGAGTCGGTTGCGAAGCTCCGAGGCTGTTCTCGTCGTCGTCATCGAACAGCTCCCCGAGTATATCGTTCCCGCGGGGCATGCTGCCGTGTTCCTGGAGATGCCGCGCAAGGAATTCGCTCTCCCGCTGAGTGTACAGGGGTTCCACCTCGAAGTCGAAGAAGCGGACTTCTTCGCCGACCGACCCTCCCGCGGCCTCTCTGAGCCCGCGGGCCAGATCTCTGACACCCGAGACCTGAAGCAGCTCGCCGGTGGCCGAGAAGAGCCGAAAGACCCCTTCCGCCGCGGGGACGCCCGCCAGAGCCTCCTCGTCGTAGGGCAGTCGCTTCTCCGGGGGCAGCGCGGCGGGCCGAAGCGTGCTCCGTTCCCTGCGCTTCGCCAACCAGGCGGCCCCGCCGCTCCCCTCGGCCGTCAGAGCCCCGGAGGGGCACGCCATGACGCAGGCGACACAGAACGTGCAGCCCGAGGCGCGAAGGTCCGCCTCCTTGGGCACCGCCAGGTGGCGGCCGAGGTACGAGTGGGGCTGCCAGCCGGCGGTCGCGGTGGCGTCGGCGGCGGCGGAAGCGGGGGAGACGCCCTCGGCGACCGCCGCGACACGGACCAGACCGCGGGTCTCCACGAGTTCGAGGGCCGATCCGGCCTCTTCGAGCGAGTCACAGGCCGCGACGCACCGTCCACACCCCACACAGAGGTAGAGGTCGCGGTGGATGCGATGGTCGACCACGGGGCCGCCCAGGCGCCGATGAACGTACGCGGGCGCCGCCTCCAGGGCGCCGACGAAGAACGCCACTTTGGCGATCTCACAGTGCCCGAACTCACGACAGCATCGAGCCTCGGGGGGCTCGCCGTAGGTGCACTGGTCGCGACTGCAACCGTCGCGCTCCGGACAGGTGAGGCACACGTGCGGGTGATCTCCCAAGATGGCCCTCATCGACCCCGCGCGGAACCGCAGTGCCTCCTCGTCGCGGGTGTCGACACTCATGCCCTGGGCCACGGTGACGGAACAGGCCCGGCGCGCGTCGCCGCCGTCGACCCTGACGAGACAGAGTCCGCAATCCCCGAGAGGCTCAAGACCGGGATACGCGCAGAGCCGCGGAACGTAGACTCCGGCACGGTCGCAGGCATCCAGGATGGTAGAACCCACCGGCACCTCGACCGCCGACCCATCGACGAACACGCTGACCATGGCGATATCCACCAGCGACCCTCCTCCCGCCTACCAGCTATGTTCAACGGCGCCGGGGCGGCAGGCCGTCGTGCAGGGAGGATCGGTGTACCCGCCGGCCGACTTGCAGCCGGAACACCGCTCCTTCAGCATCTTCCGCCTTTCCGCGACGATGATAGCCACCTCGTCGTCGTAGTCATCGGTGACGATCTGGAAGAGCGATTCGGGACAAGCCGCCACGCACCACCGACCCTCGCACTCGACGCAGCGATCCGTGTCGATGGTGATGTAGTAGTCGCCCGACCCGTCCCGGTATCCGTAGTTGGCGATCACGGCTCCCCCCTCCGTCCCTCGGTGCATCCGACAGACACATCGCTGCGTCGCCCGTTCGCGGCGGGCGTGGCGGGCGCGTCGAGCCCCCGCCGGTCGACGTCAGACCGTTCCCGCGGCGGCCTTCTGTTGCTTCCGGTAGAGCGCTGCCGCGAACAACGCGGCCCCGAGGGCGCCCGCGATCTGCGGATCGAAGTCGGTGTCCGGAGGGAGGCGGATAGCCGCGATCCCCAGCTTCCGCTCGATGCGCCTCACCACACCTTCATTCTTAGCGATACCTCCGGTGATGAAGAACTCGGGCTCCATCCCCATGCGGTCGATGAGACCGACCACGCGCTCGGCCATCGCCGAGCAGTACGAAGCAAGGACGCGGTTGAGGCTCCAACCCGCCTTGAGGAGGGCCGTGGCTTCCGACTTCGCGAACACCGTGCATACGTTGGAGACGGGCGGGGGTTCCTCGTCGATCTCGAAGGAACGTCGGCCGATGTCCCCGATGGGCACACCCAGCGTGTCGGCGATCACTTCCATGCCCCGTCCCGTGCCCGCCGCGCACTTGTCGTTCATGATGAAGTTCTGCACTTTGCCCTTCTCGTCGCAGCGGATCACCTTGCAGTCCTGGCCGCCCATGTCGAGGATGGTGCGCACCGACGGGCCCACCATGGCGTTGGCGCCGCGGGCGTGACAGGCGATCTCGGTGATGGCGCGATCGGCGAAGGGCACGTTCACGCGCCCGTACCCCGTGCCCACGACGTAGCTGACGT
>DASRMJ010000034.1:0-4175 GCA_035647995.1 Thermoleophilia bacterium
CCCCTCGTCCTTCCTGGTGGTGGAGCGAGAACGTGAGACCCTGGCGGCGATCGACCGAGCCATGGGCGGCGTCGGCCGCGTGGGCTGCGCGGACGGCGTGGACGGCCGGGCGATCGGCCGAGCGGATGTCGGTCTGCGGTCGGCGGGGGAGGTCGCGGATACGCTTGCCCGTTTGGAGCGTTCGGACCGGAGCGGCGCCCGGGTGCCGCTGACCTTCCCCTCTGAACCGTGGTCGGCGCGGACCTTCTTCAACCTGGCTCCCATACTGGCCGACGCGGATTCCGGCGCGAACGGGTTCGTGATCGCGGTGCATCCCGACTACGAGGAGCTGGACCTGGGCTGCCTGCTGCGGCCGGAGCCACGCACAGGGGCCGCCGTACCCTCGGGCGCATCGCCCCTCGGGGCTTCCGCACTGCCCCTCGGGTCGGGCGCTTCGCCATGCCCTCCCTCGAGGATTCTGCCCTCTGCGGCCCTCGAAGCCGTCGTCTGGTCGTGGGCCCTTCTGCAACGATGGGCAGACCATCGCGCGCTTCTCTCGATCCCCTTCATCAACGGCGGGAAGGACTCCGCCTCCGGCCAGAGCCTGGCGTGCTTCCACGCCCAGTTCTATGCCCTGGCCGCCGACCCGCCGCCCCCGTCGTACGGTTGTTCGCGTGGGTGGGCGGCTGCTGAGGAGTGTCCGTTGTGCGCGCTCAGGGACGTCGGGGGCTTCGAGGTGACCCGCGTCGGGTCGGTGGGCGTGTTCGCCCATCCCGCGCCCGAGATCGAACTGACTTTGCTCGTGGCCTCGCTCGGACACGCGGGCGGGATCACCGACCTGCCGGATCCCGCCGATCTTGCGAAGGCCTTGGCGCTCGCCGTGCGCTCCTACGAGCACCTGCTTGGCGGGGTGCCCCCCTACAACATCGTTGTCCGCACCGGAGCGGGGGCGGGTCACCTGCACGCGGAGGTGATGCCGCGGGCCGGAGTGCCGGTGGCAGCCGGGTTTGAGAAGGCCACCGGACTCTTCGTCTCGACCCGCGACCCGCGGGTCTTGGCCGAGGGCCTGCGCGCCTGGGTCGAGGGCCGGGCTCCCGCTCCGTGAGCCCGCCCGAGTCACGCGGCCGGGGTCCCGCCCCCGGGTCGCCCGCCGCCGGGTCGCCCGCGGCGGGTAGACTGCCGGCGGAGCTCCACGCGGCGCTCCAACGCCTGGCAGGTCTGCCGGGACGCTCCGCCCTCTTCTTCGACGTCGACGGCGTGCTGGCGTCCATCCGACCCCGGCCTGAGGAGGCGGCGGTTCCGCGGACCGTGCGGCGACTGTTGGTCGACCTGGTTCCCGCGTATCGGCTGGTGGCGGCCGTGTCGGGCCGGAGCCTCGAGGAGGCGGTCGCTATGGTCGACACTCCAGGAGTCGTGGTCGTGGGAGACCACGGCCGCGAGACCAGGGACGAACACGGCCGCGTCACGAGGAGCAGGGCCGCCGAACGCGGACTCATCCGTGAGGCGGCCGCGGTCCTCGGCGGCGACGCGGGCCTCCGGCGGGCGGGAGTGCGCATCGAGGAGAAGCCGGCCAGCATCGCCCTTCATGTGCGCGGCGCCGCCGACATCGCCCGAGCTGAGACGGCGGCTCTTGAAGCGGCCGCGGCCGTCGGACGACGCTTCGGACTGACCGTGCGGCAAGGCCGCTCGGTCATCGACCTCAAGATTCCCGGTGTGGACAAGGGGACGGCCGTGGAACGATTGGTGGCCCGCTACGGGGTGGAGTCGGTCCTCTATGTAGGCGACGACACCACCGACGTCGACGCCATGCGGGCGCTGGCGCGGATGCGCTCCGACGTCTTCTTCGCCGTACTGCTGGGTGTCAGTTCGAATGAGATGCCGGCGGAACTCGCCGCGGCGTCCGATCATCTGGTGCGGCAGCGGGAGGTGGCGTCGGTGTTGCGGGCGCTCGCGCCTCCGCGTGTGTGAGTCGCCCGCCGGGCTTGTGACGCCTGCGGCCTGCCGCCGCCGGTGTCCGCCGACGTCCGGGTGCGTGCGCGGATGTTCGCCGACTTCCGGCGACTTCCGCCGATGTCCGGCGGCGTCCGGCTAGTAGCGGCCGACGAGCTTCCAGATGCCGCGGTGCAGTGCGTGCGGCGACAGAGTGGGGGCCAGGTACATCACCGCGCACCCGCCGCTCTCCACGGCTGCGCCGGCGGCCGCGGCCAGTTGCAGAGCTTCCGGCGTGTCGGTCATCTGGTGCAGCCAGATGCGCTTGAAGCCACGGTCGAGGGCTTCCGATACCGTGCCGGCCGTCTTCTCCTTGGCCACTTCGATGATGACGGCCTCGGTGTCCTCGGGCACCTCGGCCAGACTGCCCAGGAAGCCGGCCTGTCCTCCGGACAAGTCGACGGGATACACCGTCTTTCCCTGTTCCATCAGGTACTTGTGGGTGAAGTGCGGGAACTTCTTGTCCCGTGAATCGCCGACCAGCGCGTACCGTTGGTGCGAGAAGAAGTCCGACTTGCCTGACATGTGCCCTCCTCAGGGGTCTCTGTGGCCCGAGCGATCTCGACAGCTCGCGTCGTCGAGCACCGCTTGCTGCTGTCGCTATTGTGACGGCTTTTCGGCCGCGATGCACGAGTCATCTCCTTCCACCTCTGGCGGACGGTCTGCTTCGGAGTTAGGATTGCCGTCACGAAGGGTTCATCCGGGTCATGTGCGAGGTGGGCGCTGTGATCGGCACCGCAGACGGCATATTCCAGAATCTTGCCGCGGGAGTGAGAGACTCTGCGTTCCGGGTGCGCTTCTGGGACGGGACCGAGCGCACCTACGGGGACGGGGACCCGCGCTTCACCGTGGCCTTCGATTCGCGGGAGGCGCTGGACGCGGTGCTCACGCTCGGATCGCTCGGCACAGGCGAGGCGTACATGGAGGGCGCGCTAGATGTCGAGGGTGACCTGCACGAGTTCTTCCGCGTCGGCAGTCACCCGTCTGTGCGGAGTCCGCGGCTCGGCACTCGCGACAAGGCCATGATAGTGGCGGCGTACGTGCGGAATCGCAACACTCTGCGCAAGGCCCGGGAGAATATCGAGCACCACTACGATCTGGGCAACGACTTCTATCGCCTCTGGCTCGACGAGGGCATGACCTACTCCTGCGCGTACTGGGATGAGACCTGCGACGGCGACCTGGGAGCAGCGCAGCGGGCCAAGTACGAGCACATCTGCCGCAAGCTGCACCTTCGCGCGGGCGATCGGCTGGTCGAATTCGGCAGCGGATGGGGTGGAATGCTCGCCCATGCCGGCCGCGAGTACGGCGTCGAGGGGGTGGGGTGCACGCTCTCGACCCAGCAGCACGAGTACGCGAGCGAGCGATTCGTCGCCGAGGGGCTCCATCCACGCGTACGTTCGGAGTTGATCGACTATCGGAAGATGGAGGGCACGTTCGACAAGTTCGTGTCCATAGGGATGTTCGAACACGTGGGCAGGGAGTACTACTCGACATTCTTTGAGAAGGTCCGGGCCCTGTTGGTGGACGGAGGGGTGGGCGTGCTGCATACCATCGGCAGGGAGCGCGAAGCCGGCTTGGACCCCTTCATCTCGAAGTACATATTCCCTGGCGCGTACCTTCCGACGATCGGCCAACTGGGTGACTCCATGGCCGAAGCTGGGCTCGTGATGACCGACATGGAAAACCTCCGGCTGCACTACGCGCGTACCCTCGACTCCTGGGCGGAGCGCTTCGAGGCTCGGGTCGAAGAGATCAGGGATAGGTTCGGTGAGCGATTCGTCCGCATGTGGCGGTTCTACCTGCACGGATGCTCGTCCGGCTTCAAGTGGGGGGATCTCAGAGTGTTCCAGATCACGTTCACGAACGGGTTGAACTCGGCGCTGCCGATGACCCGATCGCACGTGTACGTGCGTTGATGCGCCGGCCGCTCAAGTCACGGGTGCACTACGCCTGGCTCGTCTTGGCGACTTCCACGCTGGCCGTGTTCGGATCTCTGGGACTGGCGCGTTTCGGCTACACGGTCGTGCTCCCCTCCATGCAGGCGGGCCTGGGTTTCGACAACACGCAGGCGGGAGGCTTGGCGACGGCCAACCTCATCGGCTACTCGGCCTTGGCCGTGCTGGGTGGAGCGTTGGCGTCGCGTTTCGGGCCACGCCTCGTGGTCACCGCGGGGTTGATCACGGCCGGGCTGGCCATGCTGTTCA
>DASRMJ010000035.1:0-7401 GCA_035647995.1 Thermoleophilia bacterium
GATGTTCAAGCACGTAGTGAAGCAGGTGCTCGCCTGCGGCATACCCGAGGACCGCATCATCCTGTCCCTGGAGCGGCGGATGAAGTGTGGGGTGGGGGAGTGCGGTCACTGCCAGATCAACGGGGTGTACGTCTGTCAGGACGGGCCCGTCTTCACCTACGCTGAACTCAAGCGGCTGGAGGAGGCGATGCTGTGATGCGCGAACCGATGATCGAAGCCCTCCAGACGCTCAAGCGACCTCGGGTGGCGGTGTTCGAGCTTGCCTCGTGCGCCGGGTGTCAGTTGCAGATACTGAACTGTGAGGATGAGCTCGTGGACCTCCTCCAACTGGTCGAGTTCGCCTACTTCAAGGAAGCGATGACCGATACGTCGGATGTCTACGACCTTGCCCTCATCGAGGGTGCGGTGACCCGGGAGGCCGACGAGGAGAAGCTCCGCACCATCCGGGAGAGAGCCAAGCTGGTGGGGACACTGGGAGCCTGCGCCTTCCCGGTGGGCATCCCCGGGCTCAAGAACACGCACGACCTCGACGAGATCGGACGGCACGTGTATGGAGAACAGGCGGGATGGTTCCCCTCCGTCAGGGCCAAGCCGGTGGACGCCGTCATCCACGTGGACCTGCGCATCCCCGGGTGCCCGATCGACAAAGACGAGTTCTTGCGGGTGGTCACGGGCGTGCTGCTCGGGTGCAGGCCGCCCATACCGGGATATCCGGTGTGCGTCGAATGCCGGCTGAAGGAGAACGTGTGCGCCTACGATCGCGGCCTCGTCTGCTTGGGTCCGGTCACCCGGGCGGGGTGCGGCGCCATCTGCCCCAGCTACGGAAGTCGCTGCTTCGGCTGCCGTGGCCTGGCCGATGACCCGAACGTGCCCTCGGTGGAGAACCTGCTGGAGGAGCGCGGTCTCACCCGTGACGACATCCTGGCCGAGTATGCCCTCTACAACGGCTACTACGCCCTGAACGACGGTGGGCTGAAAGCGAAGGTGGCCACGTGAGCAAGACCATCGCCGTCGACGTCAAGGTCGACTATGTGTCCCGGGTCGAGGGGCACGGCAACATCGTCGTGGTCGCGCAGGACGGCCAGGTGAAAGAGGTGCGGTTCGAGGTGACCGAACCGCCGCGCTTCTTCGAAGGGATGCTGCGCGGACGGCCCTACGAGCAGGCGCCGTTGATCACATCGCGCATCTGCGGCATCTGTTCCAACGGCCACGTACTCGCCTCCATCACCGCCATGGAGAGCGCCCTCGGCATCTCGCCCTCCGACCAGACCAAACTGCTCCGGCGACTTCTTCTGCATGGAGAGACTATCCAGAGCCACGTCCTGCATGCCTACTTCCTCGTGGCCCCCGATTTCTTCGGGGTGGGGAGCGTGATCCCGTTGGTGGAGACCCACCCCGATGTCGTGAAGCGGGCCCTGCGCCTCAAGAAGCTCGGCAACGACATCTGTGACGTGGTCGGCGGCCGGGCCGTGCACCAGATCGCCGCAACGGTGGGAGGATTCACGCATCTGCCGAGCCCGGACGAGCTGCGAGCGCTGCGTGGTCGCCTGGCCGACGCCGCCCCCGATCTCGAGGCCACCGTGAGCCTCTTCGCGGGGTTGGCGATGCCCGAGTTCGATCACGCCACCGAGTACCTCTCGCTGAAGTCGGCCGTCGGCTACGCGTACTTCGGCGACCTGATCCTCTCGTCCAACGGGGACATCACCCCCGTGCACCACTATCGGGAGAAGGTCAAGGAGCGGGTGGTGCCGCACTCCTCGGCCAAGCACTGCGCCTCGAACAAGGATACGTTCATGGTGGGCGCCCTTGCCCGCGCCAACAACGGTTTCCAGCACCTGTCCGACGGGGCGAAGGACGCGGCCGCTGCGCTGGGCTTCCACGCGCCCGCCACGAACCCCTACCTGAACACGGTGGCACAACTCATCGAGACGGTGCACTGCGTCGACGACGCCTGCGCCATCATCGACACGCTGCTCGCCGGCGGACTCACCCCTGAGCCCGTGGATGTGGAGGTGTGCGAAGGTCACGGGGTGGGGGCGGTCGAAGTGCCTCGCGGCACTCTCTACCACGAGTACGCGATCGATCGACAGGGACACATCACCGACGCCAACCTCATCATCCCCACCGGCCAGAACCTCGCTAATCTGGAGAGCGACATGTGGGCCCTCGCCCCCGCAGTGATACCCAAGGGCGCCGACGCCGCGCAGCTCGCCATGGAGATGTTGGTGCGGGCCTACGACCCGTGCATATCGTGCTCCACGCACGTGATCTACCTCGACGCAGGCGGTGCGGCTGCAGAAACGGAGGTATCGGCATGAGCGTGAACCGCACTCTGGTCGCCGAGAACGAGCTCCTGTCGGACCTCGACCCGGTCGATCGAGACGCTCTGGTAGCTGTGGCTATCGGCAAGACCTACGCCGCGGGCGACGTGATCTTCAAGGAGAACGAAGATGCCTACGCGGTGTGTCTGCTCCTCGAAGGTCGCATCGGGCTCCAGATGGATGTTGGGAACGGTCGCAACTTGATGGTGAGCACGGTGGACGCGGGTGAGGTCTTCGCGTGGTCGGGATTGGTGCGTCCCCACCAGTTCACCGCCACTGCCCGGGCCATAGAAGACTGCGAGGTCGCCATCTTCAAGTCCGAGGATCTGACCCGGTTGTTTCAGGAGAATCCGCGGTTCGGCTACGCGGTCATGTTGCGCGTCGCTTCGTTGATCGGTGAACGTCTACGCGACACCCACCTGCAGCTGCTCGGGATGTTCGGAGCGTAGCGCATGGGGAGGCGGGCGCCGCGCGCGGCGCCCGCCTCGACCGGAAGTCCGGCGACTACACTTCGTTGGCGGATTCCAGCATGCAGTGGAGCAGGGCGTTCGCGCCCGCCGTGCAGTCTTCCCAAGTGCTGTTCTCAACCTCGACGTGGCTTCGTCCGCCGATGCTGGGGATGAAGATCATGGCTGCGTCACCCAGCATGTTCATGTAGCTGGCGTCGTGACCGGCGCCGCTGACCATGTGGTGGGCGGAGTAGCCGAGCGCGTCCGCTTTCTGAGCCAGGAAGTCGACGAGCTTCTGTGCGAACGGAGTGTGTTCGACCCGCCAAGTCTCCTCGAGGCGCATGGGGCAGCCGTTCTTGTCGGCGGCGGCCTGGAAGTCGAGTTTCAGCTGTTCCCACGCTTGGATAGCGAGGTCGTCGTCCCACGAGCGGATGTCCACGGTAAAGTGCACGCCGTCGGGGATGATGTTGCGCGAGTTCGGGTAGTTCTGGATCTCGCCGACGGTGGCGACCAGGTTGCCGCCCACGCGACCCGGCACCGACTGCACGGCCAGGATCATCTCGGCGGCCGCCACCAGGGCGTCGTTGCGGCCCTCCATCGGCGTCGGGCCCACTTGATTGGCCTTGCCTTCGAGGTACACGTCATACCAGTGGAGGCAGAGGATGCCCTTGGGGATGCCGATGGTCTTGCCTTCACGCTCCAGGATGGGTCCCTGCTCGATGTGGAGTTCGTAGTAGGCGTGGAAGGGCCAGGCCTTCGCCGGCACGGTGCCCTTGTAGCCGATCCTCTCGAGCTCCTCGCCGAACACCTTGCCGTCCTTGTCCGTGCGGGAGTAGGCGTAATCACGGTCGAGTTTGCCTGCCCACACGCCCGAGGCGACCATGGCGGGTGAGAAGCGCGATCCCTCTTCGTTGGTCCAGTCGACTATCAGGACGGGGCGTTCAGTCTCGATGTCGTTGTCGTGCAGGGTGCGCATCACCTCGAGAGCTCCCATCACGCCCAGGATGCCGTCGAAGCGTCCGCCCTTGGGCTGCGAATCGATGTGCGAACCGCTGAAGACGGGCGGCAGATCGTTGTTCTTGCCCGGGCGACGGCCGAAGATGTTGCCCATCTCGTCGACGGTCACTTCGAGGTCGATCTCCTTGAGCCAGCTGATGAAGAGGTCGCGAGCATGCTTATCCTCATCGGAAAGGGTGAGCCTCTGCACGCCGCCTCCGGGCGTCGCACCTATCTTCGCCATCTGCTCCAGGCTGTCTTGGAGGCGCTGACCGTTGACCCGCAATCCACTGATATCCATGCGTACCTGCTCCGCGTCTGAGGTTCTCCATCGACCTTTCTACGCTACCGGAGTCGACGGACGACGGCAAGTGGGTTGGGGCGCACTTCCCTGTGAGACCGGCCGGCGGCGCGCCGGCCGGTCTATGCCTCAAGGCGCCCCTCTTGGCGTTCGCGTGTCTCGTCCAAGACCGAGAGCGTGTGCTCCGCCCGCCGCGCGATCTCCGCCCACCGATCCCGCTGCGTGCGGCACTCCTCCAGCAGGTCCTCGATCTCTCGGCGGAGATAGCGGGCTGCGCTGCCGCCGCGCGCTGAGATGCCGTTCAGCGCGTGCTCCACCTCCGCGAGGCGATCTTCCAGTTCCAGAACTCTGCGTGATTCTTCCATGTGGCTCCTCGATCTTGCGTGCGGTGGCGGGTGCGGCAGCGGTAGTCTTCGGTTTGAGCCTCGCCCGCCCGCGGGTAGGCCGAGCCCGGCGCGACGGCGCACCAGGATCAACCTTATCGCAGCAGAGGAGCGTGAGATGAAGTTCTTGATAGTCTACGGCAGCATCGGCGGCAACACCGAGAAGATGGCCGGGTTCATAGCGGAAGGCATCAGGATCGGGGGCGCCGAGGCGGACGTGAAGCCGTTCTCGGACGTGCGCGAGCCCGCGGACTTCGCCGGCTACGACGGCTACATGTTCGGTGGGCCCACCTATCACAAGGATCTTCTCCACGGTATGAAGGCCTGGCTCTTCAAGGCCAAGGAAGGCGGCCTCGAGAGCAAGGTGGGCGGGGCTTTCGGCTCACACACACACTCCGGCGAAGCCCCTGGCATCCTGTTCGACACGATGCTACACGTGTTCAAGATGAACATGGCCGACCTCGGTCCTTTCAAGATGGAGGAGTCGGTGATCGGCACGCCGGCCGGCATCAAGGCCTGCCAACAGTATGGGAAGGCGCTTCTGGATAGAGCTTCAGCCTAGAGACCCGTCACCCGTGCCCGGCGTGAATGCCCACTCGCCACCACGCGGGACGTGGGGTGCTCGATGTTGACGATGCCGCCTCTGTGGGAACAAGCGGCCCAATCATCGAGATGGTGGTGAGGAGGGACCGATGAGGGTCGTGGTCGCGGCGCGGCACGGAGGACCGGAGACCCTTCGGGTGGAGGAGCGTCCCGACCAGGTGCCGGGTCCCGGTGAGGTGCGCGTGCGGTTGGAGGAGGCAGCCGAAGCCCATAGGGCTGTCAAGAGCCGCTCCGCCATCGGCAAGGTCATGCTGGCGGCGTGAGGAGTGTCGATCGTGGGGGGATCCGACCGGAGCGGGGAGAGCGGCGCTGCCGGAGATCAGATGGATGGTATCGAGACGTTCATCAGGGCGATGCCGAAGGTGGAGTTGCATCTGCACCTCGAAGGCACTCTCGAAACCGAGCACATGTTCCGTCTGGCCGCGCGCAACGGCGTGGCCCTGCGGCACACGTCGGTGGAAGCCGCCCACGCCGCCCGCGATTTCCGCGACCTGCAGTCGTTCCTGCATGAGTACTACGAAGGCGCCTCGGTGCTACGCGAGGAGATCGATTTCTACGAGCTGACCCAGGAGTACATGGCGCGGGCCCATGCTAACGGTATCCGGCACGCAGAGGTGTTCTTCGATCCGCAAACCCACACCGCCCGCGGGGTCTCCTTCGAGGCGGTGGTGTCCGGCATCCATCGGGCTCTCGGGGAGGCGCGATCAGAACTCGGCATCACGAGCCGTCTCATCATGTGCTTCCTCAGAGACCGGAGTATCGGCTCCGCGGAGGCGACGCTCGATGCCGCACTCGGGCAAGGTGATCTGATCGCGGGGGTGGGCCTGGATTCAGCTGAAGTCGGCCACCATCCCGGGGACTTCCTCAGCGTGTTCGCTCGGGCGCGCAAGGCCGGGCTGCACGCGGTGGCACACGCCGGCGAGGAGGGGCCGCCCGCGTACATATCGGAAGCCCTCGATCTTCTGGGTGCCGAACGCATTGATCACGGAGTCCGCTGCCTCGAAGACGAAGACCTGGTGGCCCGGCTGGTGGCGGAGCGTGTGCCTCTGACGGTCTGCCCGCTTTCGAACGTGCGACTCCGCGTCTTTGCCTCGATGGAGCAGCACAACCTGAAGAGGTTGTTGGACCGGGGTCTGGTCGCGACTGTCAATTCGGACGATCCGGCCTACTTCGGAGGCTACCTCACCGACAACTTCATCTCCGCGCAGAGAGCCTTGGGGTTGGACAGGCGCGACGTGCTGACACTGGCGTTGAACGCTGTCGAGGCTGCGTTCGTCGACGACGAGCGTCGCGAGCAGCTGAGGGACGAACTCATGTGCTTCTGGAGGTGTGGCCCCACAGACGGTTCTTTGGGCCACTCCCGGTCCGCGCGTGGCTGACTGCTATTCTGTAGCGGAAACCCAGGCTCGGAGAAGGGGGTTGCCGTGGGCCACGGCGCACACCTGAGTGAAGAGTACCGACTGCTCTCGAAGCGCCTGCAGCGCGGGCCGGCGGCCATGCCGGAGCCCGTCGACGCGACGGCGCGGGCCGCCTGGCGTGAGATCCTTGAGATACTGTTCACGCCGGAAGAAGCGGCGCTCGCCGCGAAGATGCCCGTGGCACCCACGCCCATCAGCGCGCTCGTCGCCCGCGCGGGGATGACCGAGGCGGAGCTGGTCTCCCGTTTGGACGCCATGGCTGAGAAGGGCGTCGTGATGGACATGCCCGGCCGAGAGGGGCGGGAGCCGCAGTACATGTTGGCGCCGCCGGTGGTGGGGTTCTTCGAGTTTTCCATGATGCGCGCAAAGGATTCCATCCCCAAGAAGCGTATGGCCGAGGCGCTTCACGCCTATACGCTCGGCGACGACACCTTCGCGCGGGAGATCTTCAGCACTCCCACCGTGGTCGGCCGGACCGTAGTGCATGAGACGGTCATGCCGCAACCCGACATTCTTGAGAACAACCTTCCCGAGGTGCTCGATTGGGAGAGGGCTTCCAGTCTCGTCGGGGACTCGAAAAGGTTGGCGGTCTCACTCTGCTACTGCCGCCACAAGGCTCAGCACCTGGGGCACGCCTGCGAGAATCCGGCCGACATCTGCCTGACTCTGGAGGGCGGAGCCGACTACGTGGTGCGACACGGCTTCGGCCGCGAGATCGACCGGGCGGAGGGGCTGGAGTTGGTGGCGAAGGCACGGGAACTCGGGTTGGTGCATGTGGTGGACAACGTGCGCAATCGGCCCACCTATCTGTGCAGCTGCTGCGGGTGCTGCTGCGGCCAGTTGTCGGCCATCAGGCGCTTCGACCTTCCGGCGGTGGTGCCGAGCGGCTTCGAGGCGCGTCCGGCGACCGAGACCTGCACGGGTTGTGGC
>DASRMJ010000036.1:0-2117 GCA_035647995.1 Thermoleophilia bacterium
CCTTTGTGGTGGGCACGGACGTTCTGCGACCGCGGCTCGTGGGCACCGAGGACTCCCTCGGTGTCCGGGTGCCCGACCACGCGGCGCTACTTCAGTTACTCGATGCCATCGGTATCCCTCTGGCGGCCACGAGTGCGAACCGGAGCGGGAGACCCGACGTAGCCGAGGCCGCCGACGTGGCCCCCGGTCTCCTCACCGTGTGCGCCGCGGCGTTCGCCGGCGGCGCCGCTGCAGCCGGGGAGGCCTCCCCTGGGGAGGAAGGCTCTGGTAGGGGGATGACCTCGACACACGGAGTTGCCTCCACGGTCGTCGACCTGCGCCCCCTGGCCACGGGTGGCAGCGCTCTGGTGTTGAGAGAAGGCGCGGTGCCGGCGGCGGAGGCCCTGAGACGCGTGGAGGCGGCACAGGCGGGTCGCGCTCCGCACGCGGGGAGTCGATCGGCGCCTACCGGGTAAGTGATACACGCTATTGTCTCAGGCGTACTCTGGGTACCCTTCGTTTGTGATGGGCCGCCACAGCGTGTGAGAGGGCACCGAGGGCCCCCTAGCCGGCCGCTGTACCGAGATGTCAACGAGCAGAAAGGGCAGTGACATGGAGAATGAGCACCGCGACGATCCTTCGCAGACCGGAGGCCATTCCGTCGGCACGTACTTGGAAGAGACCAAGATATCGGCGGGCAAGCACGGCCGTTGGTTCTACCTGATTTGGGTCGTGGTCTGGTTGGTGCTCCTAGCCTTCCTGCTCGTCATCTATTCGCTCCTCACCTGAGGGACTCGGCGAGATCGCACCTCTCCGGCGCACGGGGGGCATCGATCCCGGCACAAACGGCTGGGGCGGGAGCCTCGAGGGGCGCCGTCGGTAGGGTCCTTTCTGCTATGCTCTCCCCCGGTATCGAACGGGGAAGAGGTTCATGCGCTACGCCGTCGGTTGTGATCATGCCGGCCTACCTTTGAAGGCTCCTCTCGTGGCCGAGCTGGAGCGTCAGGGTCACGAGATCACAGACTTCGGCACGGACGGTCCGGAGAGCGTCGACTACCCATTGTTCGCCGCCCGCGTGGCGCGGGCGGCGCGCGATGGTGACGCCGATATGGGGCTACTGCTCTGCGGCACCGGCCTCGGGATGGCCATGACCGCGAATCGCTTCCGGGGGGTCCGCGCTGCGAGCGTGAGCGAGTCTTTCTCGGCGCGTATGGCCCGCGCCCACAATGACGCCAACGTGCTCTGTATGGGCGCCCGCGTCGTCGGTCCCGGGGCGGCGGTCGAGATCCTCAAGGCTTGGCTGGAACAGGGGTTCGAAGGCGGCCGGCATCAGCGGCGCGTGGACATGGTCATGCACCCCGACGGAAACGACTAATCGACATACGACGAGCAGGCGGCGCCGGACCAGTGGCGGCCGTTCCGCGACTGGAGGAAGGCTGAGGTGGATCACGTCCCCCCCGAGGCGGGGTATTTCGAGCAGAGTCTGGCGCAGGTAGATCCTGTGATTGCCGCTCTGGTGGACCGGGAGCTTCGGCGGCAGCAAGAGAACATCGAGCTCATAGCCTCGGAGAACTTCACTCCGATCGCGGTGCTGCAGGCGGTGGGCAGCGTGCTCACCAACAAGTACGCCGAGGGTCTGCCCGGCAAGCGCTACTACGGCGGTTGCGAGGTCGTGGACCAGGTGGAGACGCTGGCCATCGAGCGGGCCAAGGACCTGTTCGGAGCCGAGCATGCGAACGTGCAGCCCCACTCCGGGTCTCAAGCCAACCACGCCGCCTACGTATCCGCGCTCGAGCACGGCGACGTCGTCTTGGCCATGCGACTCGAGCACGGCGGACACCTCACGCACGGCATGAAGATCAACTTCTCGGGCCGCGAGTACGTTTTCCACCACTACGGCGTGCGCGAGGACACCGGCCGCATCGACTACGACCAGGTGCGGGAGATGGCCCGCACGTTCAGGCCGAAGCTGATCGTGGCCGGAGCGAGTGCGTATCCCCGCGAGATCGATTTCGCCGCCTTCAGGCAGATCGCCGACGAGGTCGGGGCGCAACTCATGGTCGACATGGCCCACATCGCCGGCCTCGTGGCGGCCGGGGCGCATGCATCTCCCTTCGGACTGGCCGAGTGGGTCACCA
>DASRMJ010000037.1:0-3144 GCA_035647995.1 Thermoleophilia bacterium
GCACGCGAGGACTCCCCGTGCTGAGGAGGGGGCCGTCCGACAATCGCCTGTATCGAGCCGTCTGGCTGGCGATCTACGCCCCCGTCAGGCTACTATTCCGGATGCGCATCTCAGGCCTCGAGCACATCCCGGCTCACGGAAAGGTCGTCCTGGCCTGCAACCATATCTCCAACCTCGATCCGATCTACTTGGGGGCGGCAGCGGACCGGCAGGCGCACTTCATGGCGAAGTCGAGCCTGTGGGCTTTCGGTCCCCTCGGCCGACTGGTGGCGGCTTTGGGAGCGTTCCCGGTACGTAGGGGGGAGGCGGATAGGGAGGCCATCCGGGCGGCTATCTCGTACCTTGACGTGGGCGCTGTGGTCGGCATCTTCCCCGAGGGGCACCGACAGCTCGAAGGGCGTCTCGGCGACCCCCAACCCGGGTTCGCCCTGTTGGCGCTGCGCAAGGACGTGGTCACGATCCCAGCTGTGCTCACCGGCACCGACCGCATCGGCCGTAGCGGGCTGCCTCGTCTGAGCAAGGTCACGGTCACGTTCGGGCCGCCGCTCGACACCGAGATCGGCGGCACCGCCAAGGGAGAGCGTCACGATGAGATGGGGCGGAGACTGAAGGATGCGTGGAGTGTCCTGCTCGGACGGGCCTCGGGTGGCGAGATCGGGGAGGCATGAGTCCTTTTCGCGTGACGGTGGCCTCCTCGGCCGGATTCTGTTGGGGGGTGGAGCGCGCCCTCCGGAAGGCGCGCGACGCGGTGGAGACAGCGAAGGGGCCGATCGAGACGCTCGGCCCTCTGATCCACAATCCCGGTGTGATAGCCGACCTTGCGAGTCAAGGGATCGGTCTCGTGGATGACGTCGACACTAAGACCGAGGGAACCGTGATCATCCGCTCGCACGGCGTGCCTCGCGGCGTCATGGAGTCGTTGGCGGCGGGTGACGTCGCGGTCGTGGATGCCACCTGCTCCTTCGTGAAGTCGGCTCAGACGAGGGCGGCCCGGCTACACGACGAGGGATACAGGGTCATCATCCTCGGGGAGCCCGACCACCCCGAGGTGCTGGGCATACGCTCCTACGCCGGGCCGGACGCGGTGGTGGTGGAGGGTCCGGAAGATCTGCCTGACGACCTGGATGGTCGACGAGTGGGCGTCGTGGTGCAGACGACGCAGTCCCAGGCGAGGTTGGCGGCAATCACGGCGGCGCTGGTGACACGGGTCAGGGAGCTCCGCGTGTGCAACACTATCTGCAGTGCGACAGAGCGTCGACAGGAGGCCGCGGTTGCGATGGCGGCCGACGCCGACGTCGTCGTGGTAGTGGGCGGGCGAACGTCGGGGAACACCAAGCGTCTGGTCGAGTTGTGCGCGCAGGTGCAGCCGCATACGCACCACATCGAGCGCGCTGAGGAGATCGACCCCGCCTGGCTCGACGGGGCGGCGGTTGTGGGAGTGACGGCCGGAGCATCGACGCCCGCCACTCAGATCGAGAGCGTCGTCGAACGATTGAGGGAGCTGGGATCGTGAGTCTAGCGAGCGCTCTTCCGCGCGTGGCTGTAGTGGGATATCCGAATGTGGGCAAGTCCACCCTCTTCAACCGTCTCACGGGTTCTCGTGAGGCCGTCGTCTCCCCCATGGCGGGGGTGACGCGCGACCGAAAGGAGTGTCCGGCGGAGTGGCTGGAGCGACGCTTCGTTGTGGTGGACACGGGCGGCATCGACCTGAAGGCAAAGGAGCCGCTCTCCGATCAGGTGCGGGAGCAGGCGCGCCAGGCGATCGCCCTCTCGGCCGCCGTGGTCTTCGTCGTCGATGGGCGGAGCGGGGTGGGCCCGCAAGAGCACGAGATCGCCGAGATCCTCCGCCGGGGAACTGTGCCTGTGGTTCTGGCTGTGAACAAGGTCGACAATCGAGAGGCGGCGAAGAGGGAGAACGAGTTCTGGGAACTCGGGCTGGGCACGCCGTACGGCATTTCGGCGGAACACGGCCTCGGTATCGGAGACCTACTCGACGCGGTTATCGAAGTCTTGCCTCCCGCGGAACTCATCGCCGAGACTGCCAAGCCCGTGAATGTGGCCATCGTCGGGCGTCCGAACGTCGGCAAGAGTTCCATATTGAACGCCCTTCTTGGCGATGAGCGTACGATCGTGTCGGCTATACCGGGGACTACCCGCGACTCGATAGACACGCCCATAGACTTCGAGGGGCGCGAGATGAACCTCGTGGACACGGCGGGACTGCGTCGCCGAGGGAAGCGCAGCGAGGAAGATGTGGAATTCTACAGTTCCCTCCGTACGATTCGGGCGCTGGAACGGAGTGACGTGGCCTTGGTGGTGGTCGATGCATCCGAAGGGCTGGTCGACCTCGACCTACAGGTGGCCTACGAAGCGCAACGGGCGCGTTGTGCCACGGCCATCCTCTTCAACAAGTGGGACGCATCGACGGTCGACCTCGACATGACGACGGCCCGCCTGAACGCGAAAGTGCAGATGAGGCCCCCGTGGGTCACCATCTCGGCGCTCACGGGCCGCAACCTCACCCGCGTACTTCCTCTGGCCCTCGATCTTCACGACAAGTATGCGGCACGCATCCCCACCGGCGCTCTCAACCGCTGGCTCGAGGAGGTGCGGGGTCGCAAAGATCCGCCTCAGAAGCGAGGCAAGTCGTTGAAGTTGTTCTACGCCGTGCAGTACGAACAGTCTCCGCCACGATTCAAGGTGATGGTGAACTCGAAGGCGCTCATCACACGCAGTTACGGCTACTTCCTTGAGAATCGACTCAGGGACGCGTTCTCGCTGTGGGGCATCCCCCTCGTCATCGATTTCGAGGGGAAAGAGGAGCGCTATTCGTGACTGAAGCCCTCCTGATCGTAGGGGCCTACCTCGTGGGATCGATCTCCCCGAGCGTGTTCCTCGGTCGGCTGGTCAGAGGGATCGATCTCAGGGAACACGGCAGCGGCAATGCCGGCACGACCAACGCCTTTCGCGTTCTCGGCACCGGGCTTGGCCTCGCGGTCTTGGTGGCTGACGTGGCCAAGGGGTTCGTTGCGGCACTGACAGCGAGCCTTCTTGTCGGCCCTACAGCTACTGTGGTCGTGGCTTTGGCGGTGATGGCCGGACACAACTGGTCCATATTCCTACGCGGCAAGGGCGGCAAGGGGG
>DASRMJ010000038.1:0-4442 GCA_035647995.1 Thermoleophilia bacterium
GCGCTGAACCGCGCGGGGCCCCGGCTCGACGCACCTGATCCGCCGGCCGGGGGCTTGCCTCCCGGCCGGCCCACGTCAGGGCCGGCTCAGTTCAGGCCTCGCGCGCAGCCGGGAAGGTCACAGTCACCAGGCTGCCGCCGCCGGGTGCGCCGTCCAGCGTAAGGTCGCCGTCTAACTCTGCGGCGGCGGCTGCACAGGCGGCCAGCGTGGGGTCGGCGTCCGCTGCCGCCACGAGCGAGTTGTCCTCGACGGCCAGTGTGACGTGTTCGGGAGAGGCCGAGGTGCGGACCACGATGCGGCGAGGCACGGTGGGCTCGCCTTCTTCGGCCAGGAGCCTCGTCTCGGCCCGCAGCACCAACATGAGGATCAAGAGCAGCATCTTCGGCGGGGCGCCCCAGATCGCGCGGTCGGCCGCACCGAGATCCGATTCGAGATGGAGGCCGCGCCCCCGAGACTCGTAGCCACGAGTCTCGACCACCTGAGCGGCCAGTCGGTCGAGCGAGCAGAGCTTCGCCTCGTCATCGGGGTGGATCGCGAACGCGCGAAGATTGCGCACGATGTTGACCGCGCGGGTGATCTCCTCGGTGATCGTCTCGAGATCGCCGCGGGCGGTCTCGTCATCGACTTCGGAGCGGAGCAGGTCGGCCAAGCCCCCAGCCGAGGTGAGGGGGTTGTTGATCTCGTGCACGATTCCCGCGATGAGCCGACCGATCGCCCAGATCTGCTCCGCGGTGTAGACCGTCGCGTTCCCGTCATCGCGAGCCGCGTTCATGAGATCCCTCTCCCACCGCGTTGGACGGCGGTCAGTCCGGCGGGTCGTAGGATATGGGCAGGCCCACCGCTTCCCGCACCCGCTCCATCATATCGTGCGCCACGCGGCGCGCGCGCCGGCCGCCGGCGCGGAGCACCTCGTGCACGTGATCCGGATCGGCCTCGAGGGCGTGGCGTCGCTCCCGGAAGGGGCCGAAGGTGTCATCCAAGAGTTCGAGCACGCGCTTCTTGACTTCCCCATAGCCCATGCCGCCGGCTCGATAGCGGGCGGCCCACTCCTCGACCTCCTGGGGATGCGCCATGAGTCGCAGAAGCATGAAAGGAGTGGATCCCTCCGGATCCTTGGGATCCTCCACCGCGGCCGAGTCGGTCACGATGCTCATGACCTTCTTCTTGAGCGCCCTTCCTTCTTCGAACATCCCGATGTCGTTGCCGTAGCTCTTGGACATCTTGCGCCCGTCCACACCGGGAACGACCGCCGTCGACTCCAGGATGTAGGCGTCGGGGATCACGAGGACGTCGCCGAACTGCGCGTTGAATTTCGCGGCTATGTCGCGTGTGATCTCTATGTGTTGCCGCTGGTCTTGCCCCACGGGGACCAGGTGCGAACCGTAGATCAAGATGTCCGCAGCCTGGAGCACCGGATAGGCGAACAGCCCATGGTTGGCCATGAGGCCCTGGGCGACCTTGTCCTTGTAGCTCACCGCGCGCTCGAGCAGACCCATCGGAGTCACGCACGAGAGGATCCACGCGAGTTCGGTGACCTCGGGCACGTCCTGCTGGGTGAAGAGGGCGGTTCGCGCGGGGTCGAGCCCGAGCGCGAGGTAGTCCGTGGCCACGTCGAGGGTGAGTGCGCGCAGTTCGGCCGGGTTCTGAACGGTGGTGAGCGCGTGGTAGCTGGCCATGAAATAGAAGGCCTCGTTCTCGGCCTGGAGCTGCAGGTGCTGGCGGATGGCGCCAAAGTAGTTGCCTATGTGCAGGCGCCCCGATGGCTGTATTCCCGACAGTATCCGCATGGTCGTACCCTCGCCTTCCTTACGTCTCTGTGTTTGCCGGCGCCTCCGGCCTCGAGCACCCGGCCGTGTAGCTTCGCGAGTCTACCCCGGCGCCGGACGCCGCGGCAAGCGGGCCCGCTTGCTGGTATCGTGAGGGCAAGTATGTTAGAAATACCACAATCGCCCACGGGCGTACACATAGCTGTCGCTGCGGCGACCGTGGCCGGTCCGGAGGGCGTTCTCCCCGGGTTGCCGGCGCGGTGGGAGCTCTGGTGATCCAGCGTCGATGCCTTTTCTAGATCATGAACGATCGAAGGCGCCGGTTGCTGGATTTTTTGCATTCCAGGGGCCGACGTGGAATCGGGAGCAACCGAGCCCCGGGGCCGGAGCAAGGAGGATCGGCTTGAACATCCAGGAAGAGGCGCTACAGCTTCACGCGGAGTGGCGGGGCAAGATCGAGGTGACGAGCCGGGTGGCTGTCGGCTGCAAGCACGATCTCTCCACCGCATACACACCAGGGGTCGCGGAGCCGTGTCGCGCGATCCACAAGGACCCTTCTCTCGTAGACCTGTACACGAGGCGCTGGAATCTCGTGGCCGTTGTGTCCGACGGGTCGGCCGTGCTGGGACTCGGCAACATCGGGCCGAAGGCGGCCCTGCCGGTGATGGAGGGCAAAGCCGTGCTCTTCAAGGCGTTCGCGGGGGTGGACGCGTTCCCTATCTGTCTCGATTCGCAGGATCCCGACGAGATCGTGCGGGCGGTGCAGTTGGTCGTTCCCACCTTCGGGGGAGTGAACCTCGAGGACATCTCGGCGCCACGCTGTTTCGAGATTGAGAAGCGCCTCAAAGAGACCACAGACATCCCCATCTTCCACGACGACCAGCACGGAACAGCCGTCGTCGTGATGTCGGGGATCATCAACTCGTGCAAGATCACCGGGCGTGCGTTGAGCGACCTGCACGTGGTCGTGAACGGAGCCGGTGCGGCTGGGATCGCGTGCGCCAAGCTCCTGCTCGACGTGGGCGTCAAGGACCTCGTGTTGTGCGACAGTCACGGCATCGTGTGCTCCGAACGTGACGACCTCAACCCGGTCAAGCGTGAGATGTTGCAGAGGACCAACCGCGACGACAAGTGCGGGTCGCTGGCCGACGCGCTGGAAGGCGCGAATTGCTTCATCGGGGTGTCCGCGAAGGATGCGGTGAAACCCGCCATGGTGCGATCGATGCAGAGAGACCCGATCATCTTCGCCATGGCCAATCCCGACCCCGAGATCCACCCGGAGCTGGCCCGCCAGGCCGGCGCGGCCGTCGTGGGAACGGGTCGCAGTGACTTCCCCAATCAGGTGAACAACGTGCTCGGGTTCCCGGGGATCTTCCGCGGCGCTCTCGACGTCAAGGCCACGGATATCACCGAGCGGATGAAGATCGCGGCCGCTCACGCCCTGGCTGATCTGGTGGGCGACGACCTCTCTCCCGAGCACGTGATGCCCGAGCCTTTCGATCTGCGGGTCGCCCCGGCTGTGGCCATGGCTGTGGCCACAGCCGCCATCGAGGAAGGGATCGCCCGCGACCCGAAGGACCCGGAGCTGGTGAAGAGGATGGCCGAGCAGATGGTCGGTCTCACACGTGGGAGCTGACCTGTGAAGTCCGACGCGGCATGTGGATCGGGGTCGGCGCGCCGCGAGCGGCCGCTCCGCGCGCTGGGGAAGGAGTGAACGTGCGAGAGATCGATGTGTCCGAGGTCACCTCCGCCGTGGCGCGGCTGTCCATGGACGCCTGCTACTACTTGGGCGGCGACGTGGTGGCCTTCTTCGAAGGTGCCGTGGAACGCGAGGAGTCGGAAGCGGGCCGCGACGTGTTCCGCCAACTCCTCGAGAACGCGGAGATCGCCCGGCGCGAACAGATGCCGCTCTGCCAGGACACCGGCCTGGCGGTGGTGTTCATGGACGTGGGCCAGGATGTGCACTTCGTCGGAGGCAGCGTCGTGGAGGCCGTGGATGAGGGAGTGCGGCAGGGCTACTCCGAGGGATACCTGAGGAAGTCCTCGGTCGAGGCGCCCTTCTCCGAGCGCAAGAACACCGGCGACAATACCCCGGCCGTGCTCCACACCCGCATCGTTCCGGGCGACAGGGTCAAGATCATCTTGGCGCCCAAAGGCGGAGGGGCTGAGAACATGAGTGCTCTCACTATGCTCAAGCCCGCGCAGGGTCGCCAAGGCGTGGTCGATTTCGTGGTGGACACGGTGTCGAAGGCCGGCCCGAACGCCTGCCCGCCGATGGTGGTGGGCGTGGGCGTGGGCGGGACGTTCGAGAGGGCGGCCCTCCTGGCCAAGCGGGCTCTGATGAGAAACGTCGGCTCCGGGAACCCCGAGCCTCGGCTGGCCGAACTCGAAGACGAACTGGAGGCGCGCTGCAACGACCTCGGCATCGGCCCGCAGGGCCTCGGAGGCCGGATCACCGTGATGGACGTGTTCGTGGAGGAAGCGCCGGCCCACATCGCGTCGCTGCCGGTGGCCGTGAATATCCAGTGCCACTCCGCCCGCCACAAGGAGGTGGTGCTCTGATGAGCGAGACCATCGCCATCACCACCCCACTCACCGAGGAGGCCGTCGCCGGGCTGCGCGCCGGCGACCGGGTGCTCATCACCGGCACGCTCTTGGCCGCCCGCGACGCTGCGC
>DASRMJ010000039.1:0-2078 GCA_035647995.1 Thermoleophilia bacterium
TTCCAAGGGTAGGTGGTAGACGCGGACGGGCGAACCAGCACATGACTCCCCACCTTTGCGCCGAAGCGACGGAGCAGCCAGCGTCTGAAACCATAGGCTACTTGCGGGGACCACCGGAATACCGTCGACTGGACCAGCCACCATAGTTGCACGGCCACCCGCGAGCGACCGCGGAAACCGTCAGGTATTTGGAACTGCGACAGGTCTTGCGCGGCCTCATTTCTCACGAGGTTGCCCACCTACGTGCTCCCCAATAATCTCCACCAACCGTTCGGCGGCCTGTTGCACATGAAAGCGCGAGGCAAAGCATTGCTGCGCCCGCGCACTCATAGCCCCATAGCCTGCGCGATCCAGCTCCAACCAACGTCTCAAGTTCCTCACCGTGCCGTATACCGTGTCCGTGTCCACAAACCCAGCGGCGTCGGACTCAATCTCCCGCCAGATGTTCACTTTGTCACTGATCAGCACCGGCTTTCCGTACGCGAGGGCTTCAGCGACAACAATACCAAAGTTTTCCTGGTGGGAGGGCAGGCAGAACACCTCAGCCGCCCTGAAGGCCGCCCACTTCATGTCGCCTTGGAGCATGCCCGCCCACGTGATGCGTTGCGCAATCCCCAGCCGCTCGGCCTGCGCCTGGAGCGTAGTCTGTCAGCCGGTCTGGTCCGGCCCGGCCATCACCAGGTGCAGCCGTTCATCGCCGTTCGCGACTTGGGCGAAGGCGTCCAAGAGGAGGTGGAATGCCCCCCGCCAGCCGTACCACGTAGAATGGGAGTCCTGACCCGGCCCACGGGGCCGAGAAAGGACCACCGCCATGCCGAAGGGGAAGAAGCACACACCGGAGCAGATCGTCCGACACCTGCGCGATGCCGAAGCCGCTCTGGCCGCCGGCCGCACCGTCGGCCAGATCTGCCAGGAGATCGGAGTCAGCGAACAGACCTACTACCGCTGGAAGACCCTCTACGGGGGCATGAAGACGCAGGAACTCCGGCGCCTGAAAGAGCTCGAACAGGAGAACCTGCGCTTAAAGAAGCTGGTAGCCGATCTCTCCCTGGACAACGCCATGCTGAAGGAGTTGGCCGAGGGAAACTTCTAAGCCCGGCCCGGAAGAGAAGAGCCGTGAATCATCTCCAGGCTACCTTCCCTTGTTCCGAACGCCGGGCGGCCCGTGTCGTCTCCGTGAGCCGCTCCACGCTCCGCTATGAGGCCCGCCTGCCCGATGACGAGCCTCGGCTCCTCTCCCGCATGGAGGTGCTCGTCCGGAAGCACCCCCGCTACGGCTACCGCAGGATAGGGGACCTCCTACGCCGGGAGGGCTTCCGAGCCAACCCGAAGCGCATCTACCGCCTCTGGAAGCGCGAAGGCTACCGAGTGGCGCGCGCTCAGCACAAGAAACGGCGCCTGGGTGCAGGCGAGAACGCCTGTCACCGCCACCGCCCCGAACGCAGGAACCACATCTGGGCCCTCGACTTCATCTTCGACCGCGACGAAGGCGGCCGCTCCTTGAAATGGCTCACCGTCGTCGACGAGTACACTCGGGAGTGCCCGAAGCTCCTCTGCGAACGCAGCATCACCGCGCAGGACGTGATCGACGAACTCATCCGCGTCATGCAGATCCGGGGTGTCCCGGGCCACATCCGCGCGGACAACGGACCCGAGTTCATCGCAGCGGCCATCCGCACCTGGCTTCGCAAAGCGGGGATTGGTACCCTCTTCGTGGAGCCGGGCGCCCCCTGGGAGAACGGCTACGCCGAATCCTTCCACGCGCGTCTGCGGGATGAGTTCCTAAACGCCGAAGCCTTCGCCAACCTCCGGGAAGCCCAGGCTCTGGGAGAGCAGTGGCGCCGGGAGTACAATCACGAGCGGCCGCATAGCTCTCTCGGGTCACTGACCCCGGAAGAGTTCGCCGCCGGGCTGACTGCCCTTCCGGTCGGGGCTACCGGAACCTGTCAACCCCAATGAGACACTCAGCGTTCGCAAATTAGTGAGTAGCCTCCTTTGCCGCGGGTTTGTTGATCCAGGCTGCGGTGGGCAGCGCCGGGGGGGTGGCGGCCGCAAGACAAAGCGCTCCGGGGTGCGGC
>DASRMJ010000040.1:0-3245 GCA_035647995.1 Thermoleophilia bacterium
GCGGTCGAGCACCCAGGTTCCGGGCTGGCTGCCGTCGGCGGGGTCGTTGTCTTCCCACGCCAGGTAGTCGGGCGTCAGGTCGTACGACCAGGTGGAGTCACCCAGCACGTAGGAGCGGGGGTTCTCCACCAGCGACTGCGGTTCTCCCTGCAGCCTGCCGCCGGCATCGAGCGCGGCTCCGTAGATGGGTAGCTCCCAGATGTCCTGCGGGTGATCCGCCGATTCGCGGCCCTCCAGCCAGGTGACGTAGCCATCGGAGAGGAGCGGAGAGCCTGCGGACTCCCCGCCCGTGAGCAACTCCACGCGGGGGCCGTCCGGCAGGCGGTAGCTGAAGATGCCTTCGCGGGTCAGGGTGTCGCTCTCGTCGTAGTCGCCCTCCCACCACACCATTCGGTCGCCGTCGATGGAGACCGAGGAGGCGGCGTTCATCTCGGTGGGGAGGTGCACGAGTTTGCCGGTTTCGTAGATGTACGCGTAGAGGCCGGATTTGGTCTCGAAGGCCGCTGCAACGTCCGAGGTGATAGCGGAGTAGGTCTGCTCCGGGAGTCCGGGCAGTTCCAGTTCCTCCCAGTCGCTCGAGGCGTAGTCCGGGGCGACTCCCTGCGTCGAACCGGAGCCGGGCGGGCCGGAGCCCGAGGTGGAGGAGGTGGAGTCGCCGTCGGAGGGGGCCGTGGTGACCGTGTCCTCACCCGAGGAGACCGAGACGGGATCGGACGTGCCCGACGACTCCCTGGTGGTGGTCAGGAGTGCCATCAACCCCAAAGGAACGGCCAGCATGAATAGAGCGACCGCGACGACCACGGCGATGAGCAGGGTGCGGTTGCCCCCGGCGCGTCGCGGCTGGGGGGTGGAGTTGCCGCTCCGACTGCCGGACGATTCGCCGGTCGGCGGCGGCCCGGCGTAGGGGGGCATGCCGGGAATCGACCCCGAGGTCGGCGTCACGTACGCGGACGGATCAGCGGGATCCCCTAGGAAGGTCCTCGTGCCGGGGCGTCGGCCGGCGCCTGTGTCGGGTGCCTCGGGCAGTCGTGCGCCGCAGTGTTGGCAGAACACCGAGTCCTGCGGCACCTCTACACCACAGTCCTGACAGTACATGCGGCACCTCCTTCGTCGGTCGCTGCGCGGACCAGGGGGCGGGCCCGTCCTTGGCGGTCCGGCCGTCGAGCGGTGACGTTCGCGGCAAAGGTACCAGGTGCGGGGCCGGGCGTGAAGCGCGCGCCGTTCGACCCTACGGCACCAGGTCCTCAGGCGCCTGCGCGAGCAGGAGGCCTTCGATCTCCCTGAAGTGCGCGTCTCGGGTCAGGAGGGGAGCGCCGTGTTCGAACGCCGTCGCAGCGATCCACAGGTCGTTCGCGGGGAGGGGGCGGCCCTTCCGGCGAAGCTGAGCGAACACGGCGGCGTAGAACTCCGCGGTGGTCGGGGATGCGGGCGCAACCTGCACACGCGGGGAGGCGAGGAACGCGGAAAGATCTCGGCGGTTCTCGGCCCTCCGCGAGCCGGCGGCGAAGCCCGCGAGCAGTTCGCCCAACACGACCACGCCGACCACGATGCGATCCGCTGTTTGAAGCGTCCGCACGGTATCTTCGTCACCGGCCATGAAGGCGGCGTAGGCGTTGGTGTCGATGACGAGGGACCTCACTCCCACAGCCCTGCGTCAATCCGCTCGAAGTCGGCGCTAGCGGCCATGAACTCGGCCAATTGGTCGCCGGTCCACCTGCCGGCCAGGTCGTCGAGGTCGCGGTGGAGCGTGGGTTCGGAGTTCAGGCCGAGCCCCTTGCTCAACAACTGCAACGCCAGGGTGTTCATGCTGATCCCTCGGCCCTTGGCTTCCCTGCGCAGTGCTGCCGCAAGTTCCTCGCCAAGACCTCGAACGGTCAGGACGGTCATCTCCAAGCCCCTGTCTCGTGACTGCAGAATATGCGGTGTCATGATAGCCCCAAGTGCAGTCAGAGTCCAGGTGAGGGCGTAGGCCGCCGTCGCACGACCGTAGCGCTCGGAAGCTCTCTGCCGCATCAGACTTCGGGTGGATTCAGGTGCGCGTGGGGGCGGGATGCGCCGAATGTCAGAAGGGCGGGGCCAACGTGAAGCGCCAGCGGCAGTCGAGGCCCTCGGGGCGGTCGCCGGGCGGGGCGAAGTCGCAGCTCACGCGGATGCGTGGGTCGATCACCCGGGCGAAGCCTTCGAACTCGAGTCGGTGCATCTCGCGGCAGATGTACTCGTCGAGGCCGCGCCGTCGCCGGGCCTCCTGCGTGGGGCACTCGGGCACCTCGACGGTCACTTCGTCCTCGGACTCGGTGATCTGGTAGCCGACGAGGATGGTCCAGGGGAAGAGGCGCAGCGCCCGCACGAAGCCCGAGAGGCCGCCCTCGCGGATGTCGAAGCGCGCGACAAGATCCTTGGCGGCCATGCCTGACACGCGCTCCCATACCTCCTCGTTGATGGACTCGGCCGTGGGCTGGTCGAAGCGGTCGGCCACGCGCAGGAACCAAAAGGCGTCGACCACTCGGTAGTGCCACAGCAGGAACTCCAGGTAACGGCGGAGGTCGGACTCCTCCAGATGGTCGAAGGGGGTCAGTTCCACGGGCGGGTCAGGCGGTCGAGGGGTGGTGGTCCAGGGACATTCTCGGGCGGCTCGTCATGCGTTCAGCCTACCATGTCGCTACGCCCGGGCGAGCGCTCAATACGCGCCCTTGTGCCCGAGCACCACGAAGACAGTGCGCGCTAGGATCTTCAGGTCGAGGCCGATGGTCCAGTTCTCTAGGTAGAAGCGGTCGAGCCTCACCATGTCGTCGAAGGAGAGGTCGCTGCGGCCGGACACCTGCCAAAAAGCCCGGTGATGCCGGGGATGCCCTTCAGACGACAGAGGTGCTCCGTCTCGTACCGCTCCACCTCGCCGGGGAGGGGCGGCCGGGGCCCCACGATGCTCATCTCCCCCCCCATGACGTTCAGCATCTGCGGGATCTCGTCGATGCTCCACCGGCGCAGGAACCCGCCCACGCGGGTGACGCGCGGGTCGTCCTTCATCTTGAAGAGGGGGCCTTCGGCCTCGTTCTCGTCGGCCAACTCGGCCAAACGCGCCTCGGCGTCCGCGGTCATCGTGCGGAACTTGACCATGTCGAAGTGACGGCCCTTGCAGCCCACCCGCTCCTGATGGAAGAGGACAGGGCCCCGCGAGGTCACCTTCACCGCCAGCGCCACCGCCAGCCACAGGGGCGATCCGAGCACGAGCACGCCTGTGCCGAGGG
>DASRMJ010000041.1:0-5798 GCA_035647995.1 Thermoleophilia bacterium
CCAGCGGTTTCCGCCGCCGCCGCCATAACTGCCGCCGCCGCCACCGTAACCGCCGCCGCGGTTGCCACCGGTGCGAGGCTCACGCTCTTTGGCTGCGTCGACCTTGAGGGCGCGGCCGCCCAGATCGGTTCCGTCGAGGGCGAACTTAGCCGCCTGCGCTTCTTGAGACGTGCCCATTTCCACGAAACCGAAGCCCTTGGGGCGTCCGCTATCGCGATCGGTAATGAGGGCTACCGAAGTCACCGAACCGTGCGGCGCGAAGAGCGCCTCGATCGTGGACTCGGTTGTGTCGTAGGTGAAGTTGCCTACGTACAGCTTGGACGAACTCATGAAATCCTCCGTTGCAGAGAGTACATTACTGCATGCGAAGAGGCATACACTGCAAACGGGGCGGAGAGAACACGCGAAGAGTTCGGCGCGGCGCCTGAAGAGAGACCCTATCGCATACGATAATAAGTATAGCACACCCGAATGATGGCGGAGCGAACGGCAAACAGAACCCGGCTCGATCACCCACGGGCGCCGAGTGGCGATGCAGCGAGTCACTGATGGTGGGGAGCCACTGATGGCAGGGAGCCGCCAATAGGAGGGTGTCACTGATGTTTCGTCAGCACACAAGGTTCGTGACGATCGTCTTCGTGTCGGCTCTCCTGGTCGCGCTTGCGCCGACGACGTTCGCGGGCTGCTCGAGCGGGGCCGGGGATCTGGACGGAACGCACTGGAAGCTGGTCGAGTGGACCGTGAACTCACTCTTCCCGGGGGACTTCGCCATCAGGGCTCAGTTCGCCGATGGGCAGATCTCGGGCACAAGCGGCGTCAACAGCTACTCCGGACCGTACAAGGCCGACGGCGACTCCTTCGAGGTGAGCGCGGTGGCCGGCACACTCATGGCCGGGCCGGAGCCCGCGATGCGCGCGGAGGCCGCCTACCTGACCCTGCTGCAGCAGGCGCGGTTGTTCGCTGTGAGCGGCAGCACTCTCACGCTCTACGACAACGGCGGCAACGTGTCGTTGGTCTTCGAGGCCGTGGCCGACTAGGTTGCGGTCGCAGGCCGCAGGGTCGCGGAGGCGCTGCGAAAGCGCAACCCGCCCGGCGGGTGCGGGGATGTACAATGTGTCGTCCAGCATTCGCCAACCCCGCAGGGCGGACTCCCGCGGGAGAGGTCCCTTGGGGGGATTTCGGAGGTTGACCGTGACTGACTCCTTCTGGTCGCACTGGGCCTGGCCGCTCGCGACTGCGGTTCTCGGCCTCGTCTTCGCGGGACTGGTGTTCCGCCAATACCTCAAGCGCCGCAAAGCGCACCAGGCCGCCTGGTCGGTGGGCCTGCTCTTCTACGGGTTGGCCGCCGTCTTCGAAGCCTGGTCGGAGATGTCGGACCACTGGGATCCGACGGTCTACCGTTTCTACATCGTGATGGCGGCGTCGCTGGTGGGCTTCCTCGGTCTGGGGTCGCTGTATCTGATCGCCCGCCGTCAGTGGTTGGGGCACCTCTATCTCGGCTTCAACCTGGTGGCTCTGGCCGTCTTCCTCTACGGGGTCTTCACCGTCCAGCTGGACCTGACCAAGCTGGTGCCCGGGATCACGGTCGGTGGGCAGGCCTTGGGCGCGAGCCTCTCCTTCCCGCGTGCCATGTCGCTGGTCTTCAACATCCCCGGCTCGATCTTCCTACTAGGGGGAGCGTTGCTTTCCATCTATCGGTTTTCGCGTAAGAAGGAGTATGCGTATCGCATGTGGGCCAACGTCCTCATCGCGGCAGGCACCATCCTCATCGCCTACGCGGGTTCACGTGCGCGGCTCGGCGTGACTCCCGGGCTCTATCCGGCCGAGATGTTCGCCAGCATCCTCCTGCTCGCCGGCTTCCTCCTGGCGGGATCGCTTCGCACGGGCGCCAAGGCCATCGGGGAGAGGCTTGCCGCCGACCGCGGAGGCATCGACCACGGACCCGCGGAGTAGGGGTTCGGCCGGGAGCGCGCGGGTCCGCCGCGGTTCTTCCGCCGACGGCCTACGACTCGGCCGTGGGAGGGCCGTCACGTGGCGGCCGTTCCCTCGTGAGCTTGCGGCGCGTAAGGACGAACAGTCCGGCTGCCTCCGGTAGTCTCAGTGCCAGCAGCACCCCAACCACTCCCGCCCAGGCCAACTGCTCCCGGGTGATGGTCTTGACAGCCCACAGGTAGTGGAGCGTGGCGAACGCTCCCGCCAGGTACGCCAGTCGGTGGATGCGCTTCCAGATGGGCCCGAGACGTCGGACCCGCGCGCGGGTGGATGTGGCCGTCAGGACCAGGAGGATCAGGAACGCCGTCAGCCCGATCAGAGCGAAGCGCTTCTCGAGCACCCCGTCCACGATGAGGTCGCCGCGGAACCCGAAATCGAGACCCACGAAAGCCAAGAGGTGCAGCGTTGCGTAGCCGAACGCGTAGAGTCCGAGGATGCGGGCCAGCGGCGCAACCGTTCGAAGGCCGGTGATCCGTACTATCGGGCCCACCGCAAGTGAGAGCACCAGGAGGACGAAGGCGTCCTTGCCGGTGCGCTGGGTGAGTTCCTTCACCGGGTCGACGGACAGGCCGCCGGTGGCCGCATCCCAGGCCAGCAGGAGTCCCGGTACGAGGGCGCCGACATGACCCCCCGTCCGCACGAGGAGAGAAGACGCCGACCGGCGCCGTTGTCTTCGCGGCGCGGCCGTCTGGGGCGGGGACGTCATCGGAGGCAGGACTAGAAGTCCTTGCGCAGGTCCATGCCCTCGTACAGGGACGCCACCTCGTCGTATCCGTTGAACATGAGTGTGTCTCGGCGCCCGAACTCGCCGATGCGGCGTTCGGCCTTCTGCGACCAGCGAGGGTGGTCCACCGTGGGGTTCACGTTGGCGTAGAAGCCGTACTCACGGGGCGACGACGCCATCCAGAAGCTCACCGGCATCTCGCGCACGAGTTCGATCTTGACTATCGACTTAATCGACTTGAACCCATACTTCCAGGGCACGACCAGACGGATCGGCGCCCCGTTCTGGGGAAGCAGGCGCTTGCCGTAGAGGCCGGTGGAGAGCAGGGTGAGATCGTGCGTGGCTTCGTCGAGTCGCAGGCCCTCGATGTAGGGCCAGTCGTAGCTGTATTTCTTCTGGCCGGGGAGATGTTCGGGATCATCGATCGACTGGAAACGCACAAAACGGGCTTCGGAAGTAGGGCCGACCATCTCCAGGAGCGCCCCCAGGGGGATTCCGAGCCAGGGGATGACCATCGACCAGCCCTCGACGCACCGCATGCGATAGATGCGTTCTTCCTCGGGGAGTAGAGCCAGGAGATCCGCGATGGTGAACGTGCGCGGGGAGTCGACCAGACCACCCACCTCGAGGGTCCAAGGTGTGCTGACGAAGTCGGCGGCTTTCTCGGCCACCTCCTCCTTGT
Organism: Thermoleophilia bacterium; assembly: GCA_035647995.1. Lineage (GTDB taxonomy): Bacteria > Actinomycetota > Thermoleophilia > RBG-16-64-13 > RBG-16-64-13 > JAHJSA01. Next base: position 3,399 of record DASRMJ010000041.1, read on the forward strand.
CAACTGTAAACTCGTAGAAGTTGTTGTACGTGGTGACGGCCTCATAGGAGGTGAGGCCCTGCCCGAGCTCGTCCGTGGCGGCTCCAGTGGAGCCGGGTGTGCCCACAGTGGTTGAGGCTCCCTCGCCGGACGTGCCCGTGTCGCCCCCCACCTCGCACCCGGCCAGCACGGCTGCTCCGGCCGTGGCGGCGACGCCGACCATGAAACTGCGGCGGCTCAGGTAGATGTGCTCGGGGGTGATCTCGCTGGGGTCTATTCGGTTCATACTGTTCTATCCCCCGCGGATTGCCGGGCTACGCCCCGTTCAGTTTCGCACGCCCGCGCAGGCGGTTACGCCGTCTGGATTTGGGGAAAGCATCACCGCGACCAGGTTCGCGATCGAGAGGACCGGGAACCGCCGGCCAGAAGGAAGTGCGTTCATGGCCAATCGTCTCATCGGTGAGACCAGTCCCTATCTGCTTCAACACGCCCACAACCCCGTGGACTGGTACCCCTGGGGCGAGGAGGCGTTGGCCGCCGCCCGTAGCCAGCGCCGCCCTGTCTTCCTGAGCATAGGGTACGCGGCCTGTCACTGGTGTCACGTCATGGAGCGGGAATCGTTCGAGGATGTGGAGACGGCCGCGCTCATGAACGAGCGCTTCATCAACATCAAGGTGGACCGTGAAGAGCGGCCCGACCTCGACTCCATCTACATGCGGGCCGTCACTGTCCTCACCGGCCGGGGCGGCTGGCCCATGAGCGTGTGGATCACTCCCGAGGGCGCACCTTTCTTCGGGGGCACCTACTTCCCCGACACGCCGCGTCACGACATCCCCTCGTTCGCCCAGGTTCTCGAGGCGTTGGCGGACGCGTGGGAGAGCCGTCCGGACGAGATAGCTGCCTCCGCGGCAAAGCTGGCAGGCAAGTTGAGGGAGGACGCAGGGCTGCCGGTGCTGCGGCGTACCATGGACAAAGGTGACGACGACGCACGCGTTGCGGCAGGGGCCGCGTCGGCCGACCTGGTGCCGGCGCCGGCCGGCCTCGACCCCGAGACCGGCGCGGAGGCTTCCCTTGCCCTCATCTCCGGTTTCGACGCCGCGAACGGGGGGTGGGGCGAGGCGCCCAAGTTCCCTCAGCCGATGGCGCTCGAGTTCTTGTTGCGTCGGTGGGTGCGTCACGGCGACGAGCACGCCCGCATCCTCGTGGAGCGGTCGTTGGACTTCATGGCCGTCGGCGGTATCTACGATCAGCTGGGTGGGGGCTTCCACCGCTACTCGGTGGATGCGGAGTGGCTGGTGCCGCACTTCGAGAAGATGCTCTACGACAACTCCCAGCTGGCCCGGGTGTACACCCATGCCTGGCAGGCCCTTGGCCACGAGCGCTACCGGCAGGTGGCTGAGGAGACTCTCGACTACGTGCTCCGAGAGATGACCCATCCTGACGGCGGGTTCTTCAGCACCCAGGATGCCGACTCCGAGGGGGTGGAGGGCAAGTTCTTCGTGTGGACCCCCGACGAGATCGAGGCATTGCTCGACGCCGACGCCGCAGACGCCGGCGGCGATGCGGCCGACCAGTGTCTCGGAGCCACCGACCGGCACAGCGGCGAAGCCGGCATCGACGCCGCCCGTCTGCGCCGCCACGCCGACGCCGCCCTCTTCATGGAGGCCTATGGGGTCGAGCCAGGAGGCAACTTCGAGGGCGCGTCGATCCTCTCCCGAGTGCGCACCGACGAAGACCTCGCCCGCGCCGAGGGCGACTCTGCGGCCACGGTGGCGGCGCGGCTCGCCGCCGCCCGCGCCCGCCTACTGACGGCGCGGGAAGAGCGGGCGCACCCCGCGCGCGACGAGAAGATCCTCGCCGCGTGGAACGGCCTCATGATCGCCGCCTTCGCGGATGCCGCGGCAGCCTTCGGGCGCTCCGACTATCTGCTTGCCGCCGAGCGTGCCGCCGCCTTCGTGCTCCAGCGGCTGCGCGGTCCCGACGGGCGTCTGATGCGCTCCTGGCGGGACGGAAGCACCCGCCACAACGGCTATCTCGAGGATCACGCTCACGTGATCGAAGGTCTGCTCGCCCTCTACCAGGCCGACTTCGATCCCCGGTGGTTCGTGGCCGCCCGCGACCTGGCCGACGAGATGCTCGCCTCCTTCGGATCTGCGGAGAGCGGCTTCTACGACACGCGCGACGACCACGAGTCTCTCTTCCTGCGTCCCCAGGACTACCAGGACAACGCCGTGCCCTCGGGCAATGCCATGGCGGCGACGGTGTTGCTCAAACTCCGGGCCTACACCGGCGAGGCCAGGTATGCGGCGCCCGCGGAGCGCACGCTCTTAGGCTTGGAGCCGTTGCTCTCCCGTCACCCTCTGGCCTTCGGACAGGGGCTCATCGCCTTCGACCTAGCGGTGGGGGAGGGCGGCGAGGTGG
>DASRMJ010000042.1:0-19833 GCA_035647995.1 Thermoleophilia bacterium
GGCAGACATGCCGCGGGAGCCAAAGCACCGAGACAGGGGGGAACATGGGAGCTGAGGACACATTGCGACTGGACAGGACGAATGCGGCGATCGTCGTGGATTCCACAGCCGATCTGAGCGAAGGCATCGCCGCCGACCCGAACCTTTCGATGGTGCCGCTCAACGTGCACTTCGGAGAGGAGACCTTCAAGGACTGGGTGGATATCAAGCCGAACGAGTTCTACCAGAGACTCGCCAAGGCCGAACGCCTTCCAACGACTTCGCAGCCGCCCGTAGGCGCCTTCATCCAGGAGTACAAGCGCTTGAGGACGCAGTTTGAGCGCATCTTCTCGGTGCACCTCAGCGCGAAGCTCAGCGGGACCTTCGAGAGTGCCACCTTGGCTCAGCGAGAGGTGTCCGGGGTCACCGTGATCGACTCCGAGGTCGCCAGCATGGCTGTGGCGCTCCTCGCCCGCCAACTGCTGGGCCTTCTCGATCGCGGCACTACCGAAGCGGAGATCCTGGAGTACGTGGATCGCTTCCGGCGCGAATCCGGACGACTCTTCCTGCTCGGCAGCCTCGAGTACCTTCAGAAGGGCGGACGCATCGGTCGCGCCAGCGGACTTGCCGGGAGCCTTCTCAACATCAAGCCCCTGCTCACCTTCCAGGACGGGATCGTTCACCCCTACAAGAAGGTCCGTGGGGATCAGAAGGCCCTCGCTGCGATGAAAGACTACTTCCTTGATAACACGCACCCCGGGCGCAAGGTGGCGGTCGCGATAGCCCATGGCGACTCCCCCGAACGCATCGACTCCGTCATGGAGCTTCTCTCCACCACCGACCGCGACTTCCGAGTGGTCCTCAAAGGGCAAGTCGGCTCGGTGATCGGAACCTATGCCGGACCTGAAGCGGTAGCGCTGTTCTTCGTTGAGGAATGAGTCGACGGGGGGGTGGCATCCACTTCCCCTTCGGTGCGCCGGCCTCCGCGTTCGCGGAGGCGCCGGCGTTGCCTCCATCCTCCAAGCGACGAGCGCGACCGGCTCGTCTCCACCGGCGTCTTGACACCCTTCCCGGCGTAGGTCCGGTCAGAGCGAAGCGTCTGGCCGGATTGGGCCTCGAGTCGATCGAGGATCTCCTCCTCTACACGCCCTCCCGCCACGAGGCTCCCGCGCGCTTGGCGACGGTCGCATCCCTCCGCGACGGAGAGGAAGCGACGTTGCGTGTGATCGTGCAGTCATTCAGTGTCCGCTCCGCCCAACGACGAGGCTTGACGGTCCTCGAGGCTCTGATCGGCGACCAGACCGCCAGCGTGCCCGCGGTGTGGTACAACCAGGCCTATCTGGCCGACGTCTTCGCCGGCAAGCCCGAGATCCTCGTGCGCGGGGCCTTGCGGCGCAGCCGAGGCGGCTACTCGTTCCTGGTGAGCAGCCACGAAATCATCCGTGAGGACGGCCGCGAGGAAGGCCTCCACACGGTGGGGTTGATCCCCGTGTATCCGGCCACCGGCGACGTGAGCGTCCGTTCCCTTCGCTCTCTGCTCGGGGCCGTGCGTTCGGAAGCGGAGCACGTGGTGGACCCGCTGCCGGCACGGCTGGTGTCGGAGCGCGGCTACCCGTCGCGTCGGGAGGCGCTGCTGTCAGCGCACTTTCCGCGCTCGTTGGCCGAGGCCGCCAAGAGTCGAGAGCGTCTTGCGTACGAGGAGCTGCTGTTCCTGCAGGTCGCGCTCCTACGTCACCGCAGGCACGAAGAGGCGGAGCGGCCGGCGCTGCCGTTACCGCCTGCCGAGCAGCTTGCGTCGACCTTCATCGAACGGCTGCCGTTCTCGCCCACCCGAGCGCAGCGTCGCGTGATGGCCGAGATAGACGGCGACCTCCAGTCGTCAACCCCCATGCGGCGCCTGCTTCAGGGAGACGTGGGGTCGGGGAAGACCATCGTAGCCGCCTACTCGCTGCTGCGGGCCGTGGAAGCAGGGGGCCAAGGGGTGGTCATGGTCCCCACCGAAGTCCTGGCCGACCAACACGCCGATCGGCTGGGGCGGCAACTGGCGCGCCTTGGCGTAGAGACCCTGCTGCTGAAGGGCAGCCAATCGGCCCGCGATCGGCGCGACGCGCTGAAGAGGATCTCGAGCGGGGACCCGCTCGTGGCGGTAGGGACTCAGGCTCTGATCCAGGAAGGTGTGGATCTCTCGTCTGTGCGGGTGGTGGTCATCGATGAGCAGCACCGTTTCGGGGTGCGGCAGCGCATGGCTCTGGTGACCCCGCCGGCCGGCCGCCCGTGGCCCCACACTCTGCACATGACGGCGACGCCGATCCCGCGCACACTCGGCCTTACGCTGTATGGAGATCTCGACGTCAGCGTCATAGACGAGCTGCCTCCCGGCAGGAAGCCGGTGGACACTCGGGTCGTCGAACTCGAGCACAGGGGGCGGATGTGGGACTTCGTCAGGGAGAAGGTGGACCAGGGACGGCAGGCGTATGTCGTCTGCCCTCTTGTGGAAGAGAGCGAATCACTTCAGGCCGCATCGGCTATCACAACGTTCAAAGAGCTCTCCCGAGCGGACCTGCGCGGTCTCCGTCTCGCCTTGATACATGGGCAGATGAAGAGCGACCGGAAGCATGAGATCATGCGCGCGTTCGAACGAGGGGAGTACGATGTCTTGGTCACAACAACGGTCATAGAAGTGGGGATCGACGTGCCAAACGCCACGGTCATGGTCATAGAGGATGCCAGGCGTTTCGGCCTGTCCCAACTCCATCAGCTACGGGGCCGCATCGCCCGGGGAGCCGAGGCTGGGCACTGCCTGGTGGGCGCGGAGGGCTGCGATGAAGAGTCGCGGGCGCGACTCGAACTCTTCTGCCGGACCACCGACGGGTTCGAGCTGGCGGAAGCCGATCTGCGGGCCCGCGGCGAAGGACAGGTGTTCGGCGAACGCCAGTCGGGTTGGAGCGATCTCAAGGTGGCACGACTCCTCCGGGACCAGCGGCTCCTTATGAGCGCACGAGAAGAGGCGAGGACCATGCTGGCCGCCGACCCGGAACTCCAGGATCCTCGCCACACGCTCCTGGGTGAAGCGGCGGAGGACCGCTTCGGGGCCGCCACCCATTGGCTGGATCATGCCTAGGCGGCCGGGAGAGATCCGGATCATCGCCGGGAGTCACAAGGGTCACCGCTTGAAAGTGGCGGCCGGAGATGTGGTGCGTCCCACCAAGGATCGGGTGCGGGAGGCCGTCTTCTCGACTCTGGGCGACCTCACGAACACGCGTGTCCTCGACCTTTTCGCGGGGTCCGGGGCACTCGGACTCGAGGCCCTCTCGCGCGGCTCCGCCCACGCTACCTTCGTAGAGCAGGACCGTACGGTCGCGGGCATCCTCAAGAGGAACATCACCTCGTTGGGCCTGGATGCTCGCGCCGAGGTTCTCGAAACCCCGTACGATTCGGCTCTCCGCCGTCTCCTGCAACGTGGAGGGGTCTTCGATTTGCTCTTTCTGGACCCTCCTTATACAATGCTGGCGCAGGTTGACGAGGCCGTCGCGACCGTGCTGCCCCAGCTGCTCGGACCCGGGGGCCTCGTGATTGTGGAAGGACCTCGCAGGGCGCAGGCACGGCTCGGACTCCCGGTAGTGTTCCAAAGGCGCTACGGCAACACTCTCATCTCGATCTATGGCGAGGAGCAACACTGACGTGAGAACAGCGCTCTGCCCCGGCACGTACGATCCCGTGACTGTGGGCCACCTCGACATCATCTCTCGGTGCGCCAAGAACTTCGACATGGTCTTCGTGGCGGTGGTCAACGACGCTTTCAGGAAGCAGCCTCTCTTCTCCGCGGAGGAACGGGTCTCGTTCTTAGAGGAGTCCACCAGGCATATTGCGAACGTTACCGTGGTGGTGCTGGAGGGGTTGGTGGTGGAGAAGGCGAGGCAGGTGGGCGCCGACTCTCTGGTCAAGGGTCTTCGAGCAGTGACCGACTTCGAGTACGAGTTCCAGATGGCACAGTTGAACAAGAAGTTGGACCCCGATCTGGAGACCGTGTACCTAATGGCATCGCCCGAGTATAGTTTCTTGAGTTCGAGCGGCGTCAAGGAGATAGCGAGGTTCGGCGGTCGTGTCGATGACCTCGTGCCGCCGATGGTCGCCGAGCGGCTCGCCCAAGTGTATTCACACCCGGAGGCCTGAAGATGGATGTCCTCGTTCTGATCGACAAGCTCGACGATCTGGTCCACACCGCGAGCACTTTGCCGATGACCGACAAGGTTATGATCGATCGTGATCAGATCTACGATCTGCTGGATCAGATGCGTGCCACCATCCCCGAGGAGATCAAGCAGGCGCGGTGGATCGTCAAGGAGCGTCAGGAGATGCTCGCCGAGGCCAAGGAGGAGTCGGAGCGTCTGCTGAGTGAGGCCCGCGAGGAGTCGGCGCGCCTCGCGAGCGAGCAGGAAGTGGTGAAGCGCGCCGAGAGGCAGGCCGAGGAGATCATTCGCGACGCCGAAGTGCGCAACCGCGAGATCCGCTTCGGCGCTGAAGACTATGCGGACGAGGTCCTCGGCGCCCTGGAGACCAGTCTGGACAAGTTCCTCTCCGCGGTCCAGCGCGGCCGAGAGCGTCTGCAGGGTCGAACGCAGCGAGAGGAATAGATCACTCCGTCCGGCTACACGCCACCTATGGCAAGGAGTGGATATCTGCTCGATCTGCGGGGACTCTCCCTCCGGCCGGGTGAGCTCGTCGAGAAGACCTACCAACTCGGGATCGCTCCCATCGTATTTGGCGGGATGCCCTCCGGAGTGGTGCTCGACGAGAGCGGCGTCCGTGTGCAGGCCAACAGGATTGCCGGCGGCCACCTTGTTCGGGTGGGTCTGGGGGCGACGGTGTACGCTCCCTGCGCAAGGTGCCTTGTCGAGGTGGCCGTGCACGTCTCCGCCGATCAGGAGGAGTTCGTCCCTCAGCATCCGGAAGAGTGGGAGGAGGCCGATCTCTCTCCGTTCATCGAGGACCTGATCGTGGATGTGGACGGGCTCGCTCGAGAAACCCTCGTGCTTGCGTTGCCGGCGAAGGTCCTTTGCGACGAGGCGTGTGCGGGCCTCTGCCCAAGTTGTGGCAACCCGTCAGGCTCGGCGGCCTGTGGATGCGCCCGGACGCCCGGTGACGAACGGTGGGCGCGGCTGGCCGATCTCACTCTGAGCGACTCAGAAGGTGAGTAGAACGCGCAGATCAGGCTTCGGCGAGCCGACCCGGTGGGGCCTTCGCCTTGAAAACCGGGCCGATGTGCGCTAATAATCCCTGACTTCGAACAAAGGTAGAGAAAGGGTCCAACGTGGCCGTTCCCAAGAAGAAGACGTCCAAGGCACGGCGTGACAGTCGTCGCGCAACGCACAGCATCCCCGGGCCCACCGTGGGTGAGTGTCCTCAGTGTCACAGTCCCCGCCTGAACCATCGCGTCTGCCCGAACTGCGGCACTTACCGCGGCAAGCAGGTGGTAGAGGTCGAGGAATAGCACTCCGCTCCTCCCGGAGCGCGGCCGTCGTGGGGGCGCGCCCGGGTCCGCCGCTCGCACTCGCCTGAGTGGGAGAAGGCGGTGGCGGCGGACAGATCAGAGAGAGGCAACATCGTTGGGTGAGTCGACCATCTTCCACTGCGAATCGTGTGGCTACGAGTCACCACAGATCCGCTGGGGTGTGAGCGTCGTCGATCCCCGGCGGCGCTTCATGCCAGCGCACTGCATGCACTGCAAGGCCTACGTCGAGGTCGATCTGACTGGGGCCGACGTACTCGTCGACGAATTCCAGTGTCCCACGTGCGGCCACGAGGTCTTCTTCGTGGAGCGTTCCGACTCGTACGGATGTCCTCAGTGCGGCCGCCCGGGGATACGGCTGCGACAAGGTCCGTCTTACTGGTAGGCTGTCGCTGACTTGGGGCGGGAATCTTCGCTCGTCAACCGATGGCCTTCAGGTGCCCACTCGGGAGGTTGAAGAAGCATGCAGCTGATCGTCCAAGAAGGCCGTGCCGTGCTGAGCCTGGTCACACCCATCCAGGTGAACGACGATTCGATGCGTAGCCAAACCGTGTCGGAGTTCTCCGAGAACGTCAAGGCCTACTACCGCGACTTCGAACTCGTGCGCGTCGAGGGGCGCGATGGACAACTAGAGATCCAGCCCGCGAACGTGGCAAGCATCTTCTGGGTGGAGAAGGGTCGGCGCTACCAACTGAAGACCAACCCGTAGGGCGAGCCGACCGTCGACGCCAGAGGCCCTTATCATCCGTAGCCGCGTTCGGTAGAATATGCCTCCTGTCAACCCGCCGCGCGCGAATGCGGCGTAAGCACTGGGAGCGAGGTGAGCAGGCCTATGGGCCGTCACAGTATCGTCAGTGTACGAATCTCATAGCGGCTCTTGAGGACGCCGCCCTTCGGGGCAGCGTCCTTTGTCATGTATGGGCCCGGGTGCACCACGGGGCGGAGCACACGGTTCAGCGAGACACCCACTACGTATGAGGAGGACTGATGGCTCAGGTAGACCCGGCCAAGATCCGGAATGTCGCGGTAGTCGGACACCGCGGCTCGGGGAAGACCTCGCTGGTGGAAGCCATTCTGTACACCGCGGGCGCGAAGAACCGACTGGGCAGCGTTGTCGACGGCACAACCACGCTCGACCACGATGAGGACGAGATCAAGCGGCAGATGAGCATCTCCGCGGCCATGGCCCATGTCGAATGGGACAAGCGCAAGATCAACGTGGTGGACACTCCGGGCGAGGCCTCCTTCATCAACGAAGCCATGGCCACTCTCACGGTGGTCGAGGGCGCCTTGATCGTGGTCAACGCAGTGGCGAAGGTCGAGGTGCAGACCGAACGCCTGTGGCGCAGAGCGCTGGACTTGGGCGTAGCCCGACTGGTAGCCGTCAACATGATGGACCGTGAACGCGCGGACTTCGAGGAGGTCCTTACCGCCTTGGCCGATCGCTTCGGCGATGGCGTGGTCCCGGTGGCCCTCCCGATCGGCAAGGAACAGAGCTTCTCCGGACTTGTGGACCTCGTACACATGAAGGCGTATACCTACGCCGACTCCAGCGGCAAGGCGAAGGAGATACCGATCCCCGCGGAACTGTTGGAAGCAGCCACGACAGCCCGCGAACTCCTCGTGGAGCGGGTTGCTGAGTCCGCCGACTCCCTCATCGAGAAGTTCCTGGAAGGGGAGGAACTCACGCTCGAGGAGATACTCGAGGCCCTCAAGGCCGGAGCCATCGAGGGGCGGCTCTCGCCGGTCATCCCCGTGAGCGCAACCAAGAACATCGGCATCGATCGCCTCCTCGACATGGTCGAGTTCGGGTTGCCGTCGCCTGCGCGTGTGGGCGCCAGGCGCGTTCCCCTGGCCGACGGCTCGGGTGACGTCGAGGTCAGCCCCGATCCGAACGGTCCGGCGGCCCTCTTCGTCTTCAAGACGATCTCCGATCAGTTCTCCGGTCGCATAAACCTCGCCAAGGTGCTCTCGGGCCACATCGCGAGCGACTCCCATCTGGTGAACCCGCGCACCGGCGACAAGGAGCGCACGGGCAACATCCTCACCATGCAGGGGAAGGAGAGCAAAGGCATCGAGGAAGCTTCCGCGGGTGACATCATCGCCCTCGGGAAGCTGAAGGACACGTCTACAGGCGACACTCTCGCCGACGCCTCGTTGGCCGTGCGACTCCCTTCATTCGAGTTCCCACCCCCGGCCATCTCCTTCGCGATCACGGCGAAGACGAAGGGCGAAGAAGAGAAGGTGGCGAACGCCCTCAAGCGTCTCGGCGACGAGGACCCGGCTATGCAGTTCCGTTTCGACGCTCAGACGCACGAGATGATCATCGCGGGGACCAGCCAGATGCATGTGGAGGTCCTTCTTGACAAGATGAAGCGACGCTTCGGGGCGGAGGTCGACCTCCATCCGCCGAGCGTTCCCTACCGAGAGACCATCCGTAAGACCTCGACCGCTCAGGGCAGGCACAAGAAGCAGACGGGCGGCAGAGGTCAGTTCGGAGACTGCTGGATCGAGATCCAACCCCTGCCTCGTGGAGGAGGGTTCGAATTCGAAGATGCGATCGTGGGTGGCTCCATCCCCCGCGGATTCATACCCGCCGTGGAGAAGGGCGTCATCGAGACCATGGACCGCGGCGTGATCGCAGGGTACTCCGTCGTCGACGTGAAGGTGAAGCTCTTCGACGGCTCCTATCACACGGTGGACTCGTCGGAGATGGCATTCAAGATCGCCGGCAGTCTGGCGTTCGCGAAGGCCATGGAAGGTGCCGCCCCCGTCCTTCTCGAGCCCGTCATGAACGTGGAGGTCATAGTCCCGGAGGCCAACATGGGCGACATCATGGGCGACCTCTCAAGTCGCCGTGGACGTCCCCAAGGGAGCGAGAGCATGGGGGAGATGCACGCCATCCGTGCCCAGGTGCCGCTGGCCGAGATGTTGACGTACGCTCCGCAACTCAGGTCGATGACAGGCGGTCGCGGTTCCTACACCATGGAACTCGACCACTACGACGAGGTTCCCGCCCACCTCACTGAGAAGATCGTCGAGGACGCCAAGGCCGCCAGAGGGGAGTAGGCTCCTCTCTGGCGCGCTCTGTTCGACTACGACGGCGCCGGGCAGCGCTCAGGCTGCCCGGCGCTTAGCCACTTTCGCTCAGAGGCTCCTGCCGTGCGCGTCTGTTGGGAGGCAGGCGTATTCCCCTTGCCCGCTGGGAAGGACTCATGCAATGGTTGTTGTATTATCTAGGGCATGCAATCCAAGGGCACCCATAGGAACAAGTTGGACGATCCGAAGCCAAAACGGGTCACCGACCTTCTGCAGGAAGGGTTCGATTCATTTTCGCGCTCGCAGAAGGCCATAGCCCGCTACATCATCGACCATCTGGAGGAGACCGCCTACCTCAGCGCGGAGGAGCTCGCACGGAAGGGCAACACCTCCAGCTCCACCGTCGTCAGGTTCGCCCAGTCCCTTGGATTCAGCGGCTTCCCCGACCTACAGAAGGCGACGCGAGACGAACATCGCCTCGGTGCGGCTTCACGGCCCGTGGTCCACGACGACCAGTTGCTCTTCCTCGTGGAAGAAGACAATCTCACGCGGGTCCTGCGAACCGATATCCTGAGCCTCGAGGAGACACTCGCGAAGAACACGCTGGGACGCTTCAACCAGGCGGCGGAGATGATCTCGACCTCTCGTCAGTTGATGTTGGTGGGGATGAACGAGGCTTCGATCGTTGTTCGGCACGCGGCGTATGTGTTCGATCTCCTGGGCTTCACCACCCACCTCGTGGTCGACTCTTCGGAAGCGAACGTCGCTAAACTCGTTCGTCTCGGCCCTGATGACGCCGTTCTGGCTGTGGGTTTCCGGCGTGCGCACCCCTTGACCATCTCGTTTCTTGAGAAGGCCGTCACGGCCGGCGTGCGCACGGTCTCCATCACCGACAATTCCCTCTCGGAGATCGCCGGGAAGGCCTCGGTCACCCTGTATGCGGATATCGACTCCACCTTCTTCGCGCACTCCCTCGTAGGACCCCTGAGCCTCGTGACAGCTCTGGCCTCGGCCACCTACGCCAGGGACCGGGACGCGTGCGATGCGCGCATCAAGCTCGTACGGGAGCACGTGGGCGAATCGGGCTGGCTCCGCTAGAAGGCTGCTGAAGAATGACGCTTCGCCTTGGGGGCGCTTGCGCTGAGTGTTAGACAAGGACGTAGGAAGCGCGTGTACCAGCCTCCTAGCCGCTGGACCCCCGGCGTTGATGGCGTCCGAGGGGTCGGATAAACTCTAGTCTGGCGCCCACCCGGACCACGGGGTCATAGCGGCGTTTCCATGTTGGTCGAACAGGCACGCGGGACCGCCAGAGCCCTGGCCTGTGGAAGAGATAGCGGAGGTAGTCATGTCGGGGCACTCGAAGTGGGCGGGCATCAAGCACAAGAAGGCGCTTGTTGACGCTAAACGTGGCAAGGAGTTCGGCAAGTTCTCCCGTGCCATCACCGTGGCGGCGAGAGAGGGCGGGGGAGACCCCGAACACAACGCGGCGCTGGCCACGGCGATCCAGAAGGCGAAAGACGCCAACATGCCCAACGACAACATCGACCGTGCTGTCAAGAAGGGCACGGGCGAGTCGGCCGATGCCGCCGCATATATGCATCTCACGTACGAGGGATATGGCCCGAACGGCGTGGCCGTGTACGTGATGGTGCTCACCGACAACAAGAACCGGTCGGCGGCCGATGTGCGCCACATCTTCGACCGGTCCGGGGGCAACCTTGGCACCGACGGCTCCGTGAGCTGGATGTTCGAGCGCAAAGGAGTGGTCTACGTCGACGCCGCCGGGCGCGACGAAGACGAGGTCATGATGGTGGCCATCGAGGCGGGGGCGGAGGACATGATCGTTGACGGAGACTCGCTCGAGATCCGCACCGAGCCTTTCGACTTCATGGCTGTGAGGCACGCGCTCGAGGCGGCCGGGATCCCTGTGGCCTCCGCACAACTCACCATGATCCCCAAGAACACGGTGGCGCTCGACGAGGCCGACGCGAAGAAGACGTTCCGGCTTCTCGACGCGCTCGAGGACAACGACGACGTGCAGGAAGTCTTCGCGAACTTCGACATCACAGATGAAGTCATGGAGGCGCTCGCCGGCTAGGGCCCCTTTGGGACCCCGGCCGAGCGAGCGTTTTCGATGCCCGACACAGGACGGATCATCCTCGGGGTAGACCCGGGAACCGCCTTCACCGGCTACGGCGTTGTCTCGCAGAATGGCAACCGCCTGGAGACGGTAGCCTTCGGTGTGGTCCGAACTTCAAAGGACCTGCCTCTTCACGAGCGGCTCGACCTGATCTTCGAGGGCATCGGAGACCTGGTCCGCAACTACCGTCCGACTGAAGCCGCAGTCGAATCCCTCTTCTTCAACGTCAACGTGCGCACTGCGCTGGCTGTGGGGCAGGCCCGCGGGGTGGCCCTTCTCGCCTGCACGCGCGGGGGCTGCGACGTCTTTGAGTACACCCCCCAGGAGGTCAAGCAGGCCGTGGTCGGCTACGGCAAGGCCGAGAAGAGCCAGGTGCAGGAGATGGTGCGGGTGCTTCTCAAGATGAACGACATCCCCAAACCCGACCACGCCGCCGACGCACTGGCGATCGCCATCTGCCACGCACACGGCCGCGGGCTGCGCGCCCTGGCAGACAGAGAGTCCGCCGGTCGCCGGCGGCCGCTCGGAGCGGGAGGCGCGGCATGATAGACAGGCTGACAGGGCGCGTGGCCGCGTTGGAGGCCGACGCGGCTGTCCTCGAGGTCTCGGGGGTGGGTTTCCGGGTCGAGATGTCGCGCACGAGTCTCCGCGCCCTCCCGGAAGAGGGCAACGCGGCCTCGCTCTTCACCCACCTACACGTGAGAGAGGAGTCCCTGCAGCTCTTCGGTTTCTCCACGGAGGAGGAACGCCGCCTGTTCCTGCACCTGATCTCAGTAAGCAAGATCGGGCCGCGCCTGGCACTTGCGGCTTTATCAATCCGCAAGCCTCGTGATCTTCGGAGGGCCATCGCGGCCGGCGACGTAGCCCTCTTCCAGTCGGTCCCGGGCATCGGCAAGAAGACGGCCGAGCGTCTCATCCTCGAATTGCGCGAGAAGATGGCCGAGATCGAAGGTCCCGGAACCCTCATCGGACGCGGATCGCCCGATGAAGCGGGCAACCTGGCCGTGGCGCGCGCCGCCCTGGCGGAGCTCGGCATCGGCGCGGCCGAATCGGAGGCGCTGATGCGCGACACGGACCCCGACACCCCGGTCGACGAGATCGTGCGCCAAGCCCTTAGGCGGCGGTAGCTATGGACCACTTCACACCGGCCGAGCACGGCGCCGAGCCGGGCGAGCGCGACGACCGTCTGGCCGACCCCGAGGAACTCGTAGACGATCGTGAGCTGGAAGGCTCTCTCCGCCCGCGCTCGCTGGCCGGGTTCATCGGCCAGCCCGTGTTGAGGGAACAGCTCTCCATCTTCATCGAGGCGGCGAAGAGCCGGGGGGAACCGCTGGACCATGTGTTGCTGGCCGGCCCTCCCGGGCTCGGCAAGACCACCTTGGCCGCGATCATCGCCCTTGAGATGGGGGTGCACATCGTCACGACGTCGGGCCCGGCCCTGGAGAAGAAGGCCGATATGGCCGCCATCCTCACCAACCTCGAAGAGGGCGACGTACTCTTCATCGATGAGATCCACCGCCTGAACCGGGTTATCGAGGAGATCCTCTACCCCGCGATGGAGGACTTCGAGATCGACATCATCATCGGACAGGGGCCCAGCGCCCGGAGTATCCGGCTCGACCTGCCGCACTTCACCCTTATCGGAGCGACCACCCGCTCGGGCCTTATCACGACACCCCTGCGCGACCGTTTCGGCTTCTCTCACCGCCTCGACTACTACTCCGAGGCCGACTTGGCCTCGATCATCGCGCGGTCCGCGGACATCCTCTGCGTGGGGATAGACCCCGAGGCCACTCACGAGTTGGCGGTTCGCTCCCGAGGCACGCCACGTATCGCCAACCGCCTCCTCAAGCGGGTCAGGGACTTCGCCCAGGTGCGGCACGCGGGGCACGTGTCGGCCGAGGTGGGGAAGGAGGCCCTCCGGCTGTTCCAGGTGGACGACGAAGGACTCGACCGGGTGGACCGCGAGATCCTGAACCTCATCCTACGGAAGTTCGACGGCGGGCCCGTGGGACTATCTACGCTTGCCGTCGCCATCGGTGAGGAAGCGGACACCATCGAAGACGTCTATGAGCCATACCTGCTGCAGCGGGGCTTCTTGATGCGCACTCCGCGCGGCAGAGTGCTCACAAGATTGGGCTACCTCCACTGCGGAGCGCAACCTCCAGACGGCGGACCGCCCACACTCTTCGGCGGATGAGACTCCTGCTCCACATGTGTTGCGGCCCGTGCGCGACGGCCACCCTCGACCACTGGGCGGGTGACGGGGCAGACGTCACGGGATTCTTCCACAACCCCAACATCCACCCGCTGCTCGAATTCCGCAGGCGGGTCACCGGTGTTCGCGACCTGGCGCTTGCGCGACGCGTGCATGTCATCGAAGACCTCGCCTATGATCCCTCCGCGTGGTTCAGGGAGATCGTGGGTGAGGACGCTTCGGGCAGGTGCGGCAGATGTATCGCCTCTCGCCTGCGTGCGACCGCCCGTGTGGCGGCGGCCTCGGGCTACGATGCCTTCTCGACCACGCTCGCCATCAGCCCCTGGCAAGACCACGAGGCCATCCGAGAGGGTGGAGGCTCGGCACAGCAGGAACACCACGTCGAGTTCATCTATCGCGATCTGCGTGCGGCCTACCCCGACTCGCGTCGAGCCGCCCGAGAAGCGGGGTTATACCGGCAGAAGTACTGCGGTTGTCTCCTCTCTGAGTGGGAGCGATACCGTGAGAAATGAAGCGGGCGCGACGGCGCGGGGCCACTAGCCGGTGCGACTCGACGAGCTCGACTTCGACTTCCGCGAAGACCTGATCGCCCAACACCCGAGCGAGCCGCGCGACGCGTGCAGGCTGCTCGTTGCGGATCCCAGGACCGGGAGCATCTCGCACCATGACTTCAAGCACATCGTCGCCCGCGCGCGCCCGGGGGACGTCCTCGTGGTCAACGAGTCGAAGGTCTTCCCGGCGAGGACATGGGCGCGCAAGGAGACGGGCGGCAGAGTGGAACTGCTCTTCCTGCGTCGCCTCCCGGACCCGGTTCCGACAGACGGAGCCTCGGACCCGGCTCCCCCAGCCGGCTCCTCGGACGCGGACGGGGCTGACGACACCGCCGAGGGTGGTCTTCCGACGGAGACGTGGGAGGTCCTAGCCCGGCCATCGGCCCGACTCCGTCCCGGCCGGAATCTCACACTCGACACTGGGGACACCTTGGAGCTCGCGGCTCTTCTGGGTGACGGACGCTGGGCCCTCAAGCGCCGCGGAAACCCCGGCGTCCTCGAACTGTTGGAACTATGCGGGACCATGCCGCTTCCGCCGTACATCCACGAGCCGCTCCGCCGGGCCGGTGACTATCAGACAGTGTACGCGGCGGCGACTGGGTCGGCCGCCGCGCCCACGGCGGGCCTGCATTTCACGACCGAGGTCCTTGGGACCCTACAAGCCGCGGGAGTTGACGTCGAACGCGTCACCCTCCACGTGGGCGTCGATACGTTTCGTCCGCTCACCGAGTTGCGCATCGAAGACCATGCGATACACAGCGAGTGGTATCGCGTGGAGCCGGACGCTGTTGCGCGGATAGACCGGGCCCGTGCTGCCGGGCGAAGGGTGATCGCGGTGGGCACCACAGCCGTGCGCGTCCTCGAGACCCTCTACGAGGGATCGGCACCCGGCGGGCCTTCCTCGGGGGCCCTTGAGGGATCCACCCGCGTGTACATCACTCCCGGCTACCGTTTCCGCGCGGTTGATGCTCTGATCACGAACTTCCATCTGCCGCGGACGTCGCTCCTCGCGCTCGTCATGGCTTTCGGGGGAGTCGAGTTCGTGCGCGAATGCTACGAGACTGCCGTGCGCGAGGGGTATCGGTTCTTCAGCTTCGGTGACGCCATGTTCCTCGAAGCCCGGGCGGGGGAGGCGTGACCGTGGGACCGTCGCTCCCGACCTTCCCCTTCGAGCTCACCCGCACCGACGGGGCGGCGCGTGCCGGGATCCTCAGCACCCCGAGGGGGGAAGTGCCGACGCCGTGCTTCATGCCCGTGGGGACGAAAGGGACGGTGAAGGCCATCTCGCCCCACCGACTGCGCGAGATCGGGGCGCGTATCGTGCTCGCCAACACCTACCACCTGGCGCTTCGCCCCGGAAGCGATACCGTGGCCGAGCTGGGCGGGCTCCACGCGTTCATGGGTTGGACGGGCCCGATACTCACCGACAGCGGCGGATTCCAGGTGTTCAGCCTCAAGGACACCGCGCGGGTGGACGACAGTGGGGTCACCTTCCGCTCCGTATACGACGGCTCACTGCACACGTTCACGCCCGAGCGGGCCATGAGCGAACAGAACCGGCTCGGTGCCGACATGGTCATGTGTTTCGACGAGTGCGCGGCCGCCGGCGCAGATCTCGCGGCGCTCGAAGGTGCGGTCACCAGGACCACCGAGTGGGCGCGCCGATGCTGCGATGCTCACGCGGAGGTCGGCGGCGTCGGCACCGACGGCCCGCAGATGCTGTTCGGGATCGTCCAGGGCGGCATAGACCCGGGACTGCGCCGGAGAAGCGCGGAGGGCTTGCTGGAACTGGGGTTTCCGGCGTATGCGGTAGGCGGCTTGTCGGTGGGGGAGGACCGTGGGGCCACGCTGGAGACCACCGCTCTCACCGCACAGCTACTCCCTGCCGAACGTCCTCGATACTTCATGGGCATAGGCGATCCGGTGGGCTTGCTGGAGGTTATCGACCGCGGCATCGACATGTTCGACTGTGTGCTGCCCACGCGCATAGCGCGCATGGGCACCGCGTTCACATCGCACGGGCGCGTCAACCTGCGGAACGCCCAGCACGCTCAGTCGCGGGGGCCGCTGGACCCGGACTGCCCCTGCCGCGCGTGCTCTCAGTTCCCGCTGGGCGCCCTGCGGCACTTCGTCATGCAGAAGGAGATACTGGGCCTGCAGTTGCTCACCGAACACAATCTGCTCTTCTTGTTCCGCTTGGTGGCGGGTGCCAGGAACGCCATCCTCGAGGGAAGGTACGGAGCGTTCAAGAAGGGAGTGCTGGAGTCATTCGTCCCTGCTGCGCCGGACAGCCGCTGACGGCGTCATGGTACTATACGTGGCGGTGGCGCCACGCCTCCCACGTCACACGAACCCCAAGGAGGACAGGTTGGGCAGCTTCGGTCTTCTCGCACTCTACGTCGTCGGCTTCATAGCCATCTTCTACTTCCTGGCCATCAGGCCTCAGCAGAGGCAACGTAAGGCTCACGATGCGCTGGTGTCGTCTGTCAAACGCGGCGATCACGTCATCTCCGTGGGCGGCCTCCACGGCAAGGTCAAGCGCACCGAGGACACCGTCGTGGTCATCGAGGTGGCCAAGGGCGTCGACATCCGACTCTCGCGCAAGGCGCTCGCGGAAGTCGTCAGCCAGGCAGCACAAGAACAGGCTGCTCAGCAGATCGAGGCCGCTGAGCCGGAGGAGTCCGAGGAGGCCTGAGTCCGGTCTCGCACGGAGGTCCACGCCGGCGGCGACTGATTGACATCCCCGCCACAGTGCAATATCCTGCGCCTCCGCGGTCCGGCCCCTTACTCCTGCCTATCCGCACGTACACAATCTGACGATCCGAGGAAGGTGCGACCTTGTCCGCGATGCAGCGCAACGTTGTGATCTTGGCGGTTGTTGCGGTCCTGCTCTGCGTGGCTGCGTACTTCATCTACCCACCCGGAAGCAGCACCCGACTCGGTCTGGACCTGCAAGGCGGCCTCGCAGTCATCTTGGAAGCTCAGGATTCCGCGCGGGCCCCGCGCACCGACGACGGCATGAAGCAGACCATCAGCATCATCAACGACCGCATCAACCGACTCGGTGTCACCGAACCGGAAGTGCAGCGGCAGGGCGAGTGGAAGATCAGTGTCCAGCTGCCCGGCATCGAGAACAAGCAAGAGGCTCTCGCCATCATCGGCAAGACCGCCGTCCTCGAGTTCTACGACGTGAAAGACTTCGGAGCGGCGTACGCCTCCGAGGCGGAAGCCCTGAAGGCTGCGGGTGTCGACTCCGAGGCGCAGCTCCCCGCCGACACACGGCTGGTTCGCCGGCCTTCCCGCGACGGCACGCTCCCCGACCGCTTCTACATCGTCACGGCCATCCCAGCGGTGACCGGGACAGGTCTCTCGGGTGCGTCGGTGGGCTTCGACAACAACAACCAGCCGAAGATCGACATGCAGTTCAAGTCGGACGGCGCGCAGGCGTTCGCTGAGGTCACCCAGGCTCTGGCGGACAGGGCACAGGTCACCGGCCAGGACCAGCTGCTGGCGATCGTCCTCGATGGAGTCGTGCAGTCGGCTCCGCGGGTGGCGGAGCGCATAGATGGCGGTCGCGCCGAGATCACCGGTCGCTTCACCCTCGACGAAGCCAAGAACCTCGTGCTGGTCCTGCAGACGGGCGCACTGCCCATCGAACTGAAGGTCATCGACGAGCGCTCGATCGGTGCTACCTTGGGCAAGGCCTCACTCACTCAGGCCCTTTGGGCGGGTGTCGTCGGGCTGATCCTGGTGGCTGTATTCATGGTCGCCTACTACCGACTACTGGGACTCGTGGCGGATCTCACTCTCCTGATCTATGGCGTGCTCTTCTGGGGGATCCTCAATTCCATCCATGCGACGCTCACTCTCCCGGGCATCGCAGGCATGATCCTGACCTTGGGGATGGCGGTCGACGCCAACGTGATCATCTTCGCCCGTATCCGTGAAGAGGTACACGCCGGGAAGACGGTGCGCACCGCGGTCGAGGCGGGCTTCAGGAAGGCATTGAGCGCGATCCTCGACGCGAACGTGACCACCTTGATCACTGCGGTGGTGCTTTTCTGGGCTGCCAGCGGAGGAGTACGCGGGTTCGCCCTCACCCTGGGGATCGGGGTAGCCCTCTCCATGTTCACGGCGATCGTCGTGACCAGAGCACTGCTCGCCCTGCTCTCGGGCCTGAAGATCTTCAAGAACCCCACGCTCACTGGGCTGAGCGTCGAAACGGAGCGCTAGATGACCGTCTATCCCTTCATGAAATACAAGCGGTGGTCGGTGATCTTGCTGGGCGCGGTGACCCTCTTTGCCGCGGGTGCCATCCTGGTGCTCGGACTTCGGCTGGGCATCGAATTCAACGGTGGGGTCCGCCTCGAGGTGCAACTCAAGCAGGATGCGGCGACATCTGACGTTCGCACCATCGTGTCCGAGGCCGGTATCGCCGACACCGTGGTCCAACCCGTGGGAAGCAAGGGCTTCGTCATCACCGCGGCAGAGATGTCGGATGCGCAGGTCGCCTCCGTGATCAAAGCGCTCGGCGACACGTACGGAGCGGAGGAGTCGGCGACAGGTCAAGAGCGCGTGGGCGCCAGCTTCGGCGCCGAGACGGGACAGAAGGCGCTCATAGCCATCTTGGTGGCGGTCGCCGTGATCATCCTGTACATCACCTGGCGGTTCGAGTACAAGTTCGCGTTTCCGGCCATCGTGGCGCTGGTGCACGACGTGGCCTTGACCCTTGGCGTGTACGCCGTGACCGGCCGCCTGGTCACGACGGCGACCGTCGCAGCCGTGCTCACTATCGTCGGGTACTCGGTGAACGACACGATCATCGTCTTCGACCGGATCAGGGAGAATCAAGCCTTCATGAAGAAGGAGTCCTACGGCTCGATGGTCGACCTATCGATCAGACAGACCCTGGCGCGCTCGTTGAACACGGCGTTGACCACCCTGCTGCCCATAGCCACGATCCTCTTGTTCGGCGGCTCGACGCTGAAGGACTTCGCCTTCGCACTCTTCATCGGTATCGCCTCTGGCGCCTACTCGTCGATCTTCGTGGCTTCGCCCCTTCTCGCCTACTGGAAGGAACGGGAGCCTCGGTACCGTCGCCGAGCGATGGCCGACAAGACCGCCTGAGGCTCCTTTGGTAGCCTGGAGGCGACCGCGCCTTCCGGGGAGTCAAGCGCCCGTTGTTTTGCGGTCGCCAGTGGCCGGGAAGAGTCCCCACGGACATTCTTCGTCTGACGGGAGGGTTCATGACCGAACAGCATGACGACCGGCGTTCCGAGGATCAGGCTGTGGAGGCTACCGGTTTACGGGATATCATCGAACGGACCCTGCTCGTGGGTCTGGGCGCCGCCAGCCTCACGAAGGAACGTCTCCAGAAAGTCGCGGACGAGTTCGTGCGGCGCGGCCAACTCTCGGCCGAGGACGGCCGCGCCCTGGTGGAGGGACTCGCGGCCCGTAGTCGCGAGGAAGCCCGCTCGGCCCTCAAGAGCGCCGACAGCTCCGTGCAGACCGTGTTCAGGGAACTGGGGATAGCGTCGCGACGCGAGCTCGAAGAACTCGACTTCAAGCTCCGCCAGATCGAGCATCGTCTCGCCCTGCTGGAGAGGGAGTCCGACTCTTCGTCTGCCGCCTCGACCGACTGAGCCCAGTGCCATTGTGACGACGAGGACTGCACCAAGCCGACGACTCCGATGACCCAGCGCTACCAGGGCCTCCGCGGGCGCGCTCGAAACCTCGAACGCCTCAGGCAGATATCCGAGGTGGCGGTCCGGCACGGCTTGGGCTACTTCTTCGAGCGCCATAACTTGTGGCACATCCTGTCCGTGAGACGCCGCGAGGTCCAGCCGCCGCCGTCTCAGCTGGGCCGCCACATCCGGGAGTTCCTGGAGGAGCTCGGCCCCAGCTTCGTCAAGTTCGGGCAACTACTCAGCACCAGGTCCGACCTGCTCCCTCACGAGATCGTGTCGGAACTCGTCAAGCTCCAGGACAGTGTGCCCGCCTTCCCGGTGGAGGAAGCCAGGGCCGTCTTGAGAGAGGATCTCGGGCTCACCGCGGAGCGCCTGTTCGAGTCTTTCGAACCCGTGCCCATCGCGGCCGCCTCGATCGGCCAGGTGCACCGCGCCGTACTGCCCGGAGGCATGCAGGTCGTGGTTAAGGTGCAGCGGCCGAGGGCTATGGGGCAGATCGAGCGAGATATCGACCTGCTGTACCAGATCGCGGAGCTCCTCTCCGAGCACTTCGGAGAGCGACTCGTGGTGGATCCCGTGAAAGTGGTCGATGAGTTCGCCCATGGGATCTCGGCGGAGCTCGACTACACCCTCGAGGGGCGCAACGCCGAGAGGTTCGCTGCCAATTTCAGCGCGGAGCCAGCCGTCGCCATCCCGAGGGTCTTCTGGAC
>DASRMJ010000043.1:0-5173 GCA_035647995.1 Thermoleophilia bacterium
GGCCCGGTCCCTCGTCCTGGCGTTCGATACGTCGGCGAGCGTCGCTGCCGTATCGGGGACCATCGCCTCTATCCGCAATCCGCGGGTCTCGAGGTCTCGATGCTCGAGGGCGACGACCCAGGTCGGTCGCCCGAGCAGACCGCGCCCGGCGTCCGGCCACTCCACCATGGTGATGACGCTCGGCCCGACGTAGTCCTCCAGTGCCAGCACGTCCTCGTCGTCCGTGCCCTCCAGTCGGTAGAGGTCGAGATGGTTCACGGGGACGGGACCTTCGTAGACGTTCGCGATCGTGAACGAGGGGCTGCGCACCTGGTCGGTCACTCCCAGCTCATGGCAGAGCATTCGGACGAAGGTGGTCTTGCCGGCACCCAATGGACCTTCGAGGAGCACGAGGTCGCCTTCGCGCAGCGCGGCTGCGAAGCGCTGTGCCAACTCCCCGAGTCCCTTCAGGTCGATGCACTCGATCTGAACCACCACGAGGTCTCCGACGACACCGCTCTGTTCTGCCCCGTCCACCGCCGGCGGCCCTACCACAGGGGCAGCTGCTCGGACGGACCGGCCTTGGCGGCATCGCCCGGCGGCGGAGCAGGCCGGCCGCGACGATCCGAGGCAGTCGCGGGCGCTGGCAAGGCCTCCGCGGGCGACATCTCGCGTGATGACGATTCGTCGAGTTCGACGGACTCGGGCGGTCTCTCGACGGCGCCGGAGGCGCCGGCCCGGGCAGACGCAGCCGGCGCCGTCGCCTCGTTCCCGATCAAGGCCTTCTCTCCCGCCGACAAGAGACGCCGCAGCTTCAGGAAGTCCTCTTCCAAGGCAGCGCGGTTCGCGGGCGTGTAGAGAGCGGCGGCAGGATGGAACACCGGCAGCACTACGACCGGGACGCCCGCCACGCGCATCGGCTTGGCCTTGCCTCTGATCGAGCTGATCCCGGCCTCGGTCTCGGCGACGAGGCGCGTGGCAAGACGACCGAGAGTGCATATGACCCGGGGACGGATCGTTTGGATCTGCCGAACCAGATTGGGGGAGCACGCCTCGATCTCGTCGGGCAACGGGTCGCGGTTCTCGGGGGGACGGCACTTCACCACGTTGGCGATGTACACGTCCTCGCGCCGCAGCCCGATGGAGGCGAGCAACTCGGTGAGCAGCTTGCCGGCCTGTCCGACGAATGGCTCGCCCAGGCGGTCCTCGTGGAAGCCGGGGCCCTCCCCAACGAACATGAGTTCGGCACGGGGGTTCCCCACCCCGAATACGACCTGTGTGCGACCTTCGCTCAGGCGACATTCGCGACAATCGGCGAGCCGGGCTGCCTGGTCGCTCAGTTCTGCGGCCGCGACCCCGCGAAGTTCCGCTGCGCCCGGCCGAGGTACGGCGCCGGAGGCGGGGTCGGGCGGCTCCGCGGTGTCCGCTTCCGGTGCGGCGCCGATGGCTGGGTCGCGCGGCTCCGCGGCAGCCTCGTCGCGGTCACCGCTGGGTGAGGCAGTGTGGGTCATAGGAGTGGGTCCTCCGGCACTTCCATCCCTTCAGGACGGCCGCCTCTCGGATCACCACACCCCGGGGGGCGCAAAGGTCACGCGGTCCCGCCCGGAGTCTCGAGAGGCATGAGCAAGCAGAGTACCAGATAGACAGCCACGATGATCAGGTTGGGGCCTGGCAGGAGGACGGCCACCACCCAGATGAGCCGCATGATCGTCGGGTCGAGGTCGAAGTAGCGGGCCAAGCCCGCGGCGACCCCGCACACCATCTTCTCGTCACGCGAACGCGCCAGTCTCTTGCCCATTGGGACTCCTTCCGGGCCCGGTGCCGCCGGGCGCCTTAGTCTTCCATTGGTTTTTCATCTACCCACACTACGGGGGAGAGCACGCAGTTGTTCCAGGCACCCGCCCGCTGCTATCCTTATTGGCAGCGCGCAGTCGCGGGACGTCCACTTCGTGGGGTGTACCGGCGGCCGACTGGTCCTCGGGCAATGTCGGCGACGCGTCGAGCCGATCCGTATCGACCTGAGTCTGGTATCTGCACACAGAACTGGAACGAGAGGTCACATCATCACAACGCACCCGCGTCACCCGCGGAGCACTCCGCACCTAGGTCAACCATCGGTGGACACCGGCTCTCCCCCGGACGGTCGCGCCCGTGACCCTCGCTACGCCGTCGTCGGAGCTGGACGTCTCGGGATGTCGTTCGCCCTCGCCCTCCGCAGCGCGGGAGCTACCGTAGTGGGACACACCTGCCGAACACCCGGCGGCCGCTCCGCGGCCGAAGCCGTCCTGGGGACACCGTCGTCGCCCAGCATACCCGACGTCGTGGCCGCCGCCTTCGCGCCGGACCGGGCGGTGCGCTCCGGCTCCCAGCCGCCGGACGAACTCATCGTGTTCTTGCTCACCGTGCCCGACCGCGAGTTGCCGACCGTCGCCTCCGCACTCGCCGAGGCGGTCTCGCGTCACACCGGGGCAGCCTCCTCCTGGGCGGGTTCCTCCCGGGCGGACTCCTCCTCGCCGGCCCCCTCCTGGGCCGCCGTCCACACCAGCGGAGCTACCTCCGTGACCGTACTGTCCCCGTGTGCGGCGACGGGAGCCTTGACCCTCTCTCTCCACCCCCTGCAGACCTTCAGCGACCCGTTACGAGGCGCCGCTGCGCTCCGCGGAGCCGCCATGGCCGTCACGCCCGGTCCCGATCCGGATCGCGCCGCCGAAGCCCGCAGTGTCGGCGAGCGGCTCGCCCGGAGCGTCGGCGGCCGGCCCTTCCTGCTTGATGAAGACCACCGCAGCCTCTACCACGCCGCGGCCACGGTGGCGAGCAACTACCTCGTCACCCTGGAGCACGTCGCCGAGCATCTCTTCCAGCTTGCCGGGATACCTGAAGAGGAGGCCCTTCCAGCTCTGCTGCCCCTGGTGCGTGGCGCCGTTGACAACATCGAAGCTCAGGGGACCGTCCGCAGCCTGACCGGACCCCTGAGCCGCGGCGACCTCGAGACGCTCGCGGCACACGTGTCCGCACTCTTGGCGAAAGCCCCGGAGTCGGTGGATCTGTACCGAGTACTGGGTACAGCTACGCTTGGAGTCGTCCGTAGGCGCGGTGAACTTCCCGACGCCGTCATCCATTCGATGGAGAAGATCATGAGCGGCATCGCAGAATCAGAAACCCAACCGACCGCAGCCGCCCCGGCCACCGCCACCCCTGAATCGGCCGCACCGACAGCCGCCGCCGGCGCCGGGCGACCCCCGTCCGACCAGGTCAGCGGGGGCCTCACCGTCGCCACCCGATCCATCGCCTTCTCCACGCAGGGCGAGGGCGACGTCATCGACCTGACCGACCAACTCAACCGCCTGCTTCGCGAAACCGGCCTCTCCGCGGGTACGCTCACCGTCTTCGCGCCGGGAGCCACCGGAGCGGTCACCACGCTGGAGTTCGAGCCCGGCGTCGTCCACGACTTCAAGCAGCTGTTCGGGAGAGTCATCCCCGCACAAGGCACCTACCGGCACAACCTGTTGCTCAGCGACGGCAACGGGCACTCCCACGTCCGGGCCGGTCTGCTCGGGCCCTCATTGGTGATCCCGTTCGTCGAGGGACGCCTGACCCTGGGGACGTGGCAGGAAGCCGTCTTCGTATGCTTCGACACCCGACCACGAGACCGCAAGATCGTGGTCCAGATCATGGGAGTGACACAGTGATGAGTGAGAAGAACTCGCAGGGCCCGATCGTCCAGATCGCCTTGGATTTCGTAGACCTTCCGCGCGCCCTGAGAGTGGCCGAAGAAGCGGTGCGCGGTGGAGCCGACTGGTTGGAGGCGGGCACCCCACTCATCAAGAGCGAAGGACTTGAGGCGGTCCGCGAACTCAAGCGCCTGTGGCCCGACAAGACCATCGTCGCCGACATGAAGACCATGGACGCCGGCCGAGCCGAGGTGGAGTACGCGGCGAAGGCTGGAGCCGACGTGGTCGGGATCCTCGGCGCCGCCTCCGACGCGACGATCCGCGAGTGCGTGGAGGCGGGCCGCAACTACGGCGCCCGCATCATCGTGGACATGGTCCAGGTGGCCGACATCGTGGAGCGAGCGCGCGCGGTCGAGGCCATGGGCGCCTCGTACATCGGCATACACGTGGCCATCGACGAGCAGATGGAGGGCAAGACTCCGTTCGACGTGCTCCGCCGCGTGGCCACGGCGGTCTCCATACCAGTCGCGGTAGCGGGGGGGATCAACTCCGAGACGGCCGCCGACGCCGTCAAGGCCGGAGCTTCCATCGTGGTCGTGGGTGGAGCCGTGACCAAGGCGACGGACGCCGCAGAGGCCACCCGCCAGATCAAGGGAGCCATCGAGCGCCTCGAGTCGGTCAAGTCCGAGTACTTCGTGCGCGCCACCGGCCCCGATATCCGCGGGGTGCTGTCGCGTGTTTCGGCCGCCAACGTCAGCGACGCGCTCCATCGCACGGGAGATCTACCCGGACTTCTGGCCCGGACACCCGGGGCCAAGATGGTGGGCCCCGCGCTTACGGTGCGCACCTATCCCGGCGACTGGGCCAAACCGGTCGAGGCCATCGACGAGGCAGCGGAGGGCGACGTCATCGTGATCGATGCCGGGGGCGTCCCCCCAGCCGTGTGGGGCGAGCTGGCCACCAACTCCGCCATCCAGCGAAAACTGGCGGGCGTGGTCATCCACGGAGCCGCCCGCGATACCGGCGACATCCGAGCTCTCGGCTTCCCCTTGTTCACGAGCCACGTCACCCCCACTGCCGGCGAACCCAAGGGCTTCGGCGAGATCGGAGTGCCTATCCGCATCGCGGGGGTGAGCATCGCCCCTGGCGACTGGATCATCGGTGACGACGACGGGGTCTGCGTGATCCCGCGGGAGAAGGCGGTGGAGTACACGAACCGGGCGATGGACGTTCTCGAGAAGGAGAACAGACTACGCGAAGAGATCCGCCAGGGCAGGACCCTGAGCGAGGTGGCGTATCTCCTCAAGTGGGAGAAGCGCTAGGCCGGACCACATCGTCCGGATCTCTCGACCGAAGGGCGTGAAGATGGCCTTCTTCAACTGGGCTGCTCCCTACATGCACCGCTACCTCGACGGCCGTTGGACGGCGGATACGACGGCCGCGCTTGCTCACGCCCTCGGTCCCTACCTGTCGTCGCCTTCGCCGGCCCGGCCCGGGAGACTCCTCGACCTCGGAGGTGGCAC
>DASRMJ010000044.1:0-3306 GCA_035647995.1 Thermoleophilia bacterium
CTCCTGGACATCCCGCTCGGAGCGGTGGCTCTCACCAAGATCGACATGGTCGACGAGGAGATGGTGGAGCTTGCCGCCGCCGACGTGGCGGAGTTCCTGGCAACCTCCCGCTACGCCGAAGCTCCGATCATCCCGGTGAGCGGCGTCACAGGCGCGGGTCTGGACGATCTGCGTCTGGCGCTCGACGGACTGGCTGCCCGGGCCCCGAGGCGCGGCGCCTATCCCGCCACCCGCATGCCCATCGATCGGGTCTTCTCGTTGAAGGGCATCGGCACCGTGGTCACGGGCACGCTTTGGTCGGGAGAGCTGAGCGCCGAGGAGACGGTGGCCATCCTGCCGCCGGTGGGGGCGGTGGTCCTCGACGACGTGCGGGTGCGCAGCGTCCAGGTGCACGACCACGCCGTGGAGGCCGCGGAGGAAGGGCAGCGCGTGGCACTCAACCTCACGGGGGTAGATCGTCAGCAGCTCCAGCGGGGCCAATGGGTGATCAAGGACCCGGTGATCGAGCCCAGCTATCTGGCCGACGTGTCCCTGGTGCTCCTCGACGACGCCACGGAGGCGCTCACCCGGGTGTCGCGGGTGCGCGTGGACCACGGCACCCAGGAGGTGATCGCCAAGGTCGTCCTGGCCGATCGGGAGGAGCTCCTTCCCGGCGAGACCTGCTACGCGCAAATCCGTTTCGAGGACCGCGTCGTCGTGTATCCGGGCGACCATTTCATCATGCGCGCTCTCACTCCCGTGACGACCATCGGGGGAGGCAGGGTCTTCGACCCCGATCCCCGCAAACACGGCACCGACCCCAAGTGGCGCGAGCGCCTCAGCGTGCTCGAGGAGGGGCCGGCCGAGTCCATCGTCGAGTTGCTGCTGACCGAAGCTTTCCCGAAAGGCATCCTCCGCCGCCACCTTGAATCCAGTCCCTACCTCTGGCGCTTCGACGCTCCGCCGGCGGTGGCTACCCTGCTGCGCGACGGGCGTGCCTTGGAGGGTCCGCAGCAGAAGCTGTTCCACGGACCGAGTCTCGAGACGTTGGAGCGGACCGTGGTGGACACGCTGCGTCTGCGGGCCGAGGCCGATGTGCTCAACCCTTATCTCTCGGTGGGCGAGTTGCGCCGGGCGGTGTCGGAGGGCAAGGATTGGCCCGCCCTCGACGCGGCCCTCGAGCGGCTGCAGTCCGGCGGTGAGGTGGTGCGCACCGAACACGGGCTCCGCTGGGGTCAGGCGGAGGGAGCGCTCGAAGGTCACGACGCCGACCGGGCGGAGGGTCTGCTGGCCCTCTACGAGCGCATCGGGTTGGAAGCGCCGTCGGTGGCGGCCGCCGCCCTCGAGGCCGGACTGCGCGACAGTGACGCCTTGCGACTGGTGCAGGCACTGGCACGGCAGGGGCGCATGGCCAAAGTGGGCGAGGATCTCTACTACGCCACCTCCACGCTCGACGAGGTCATGGCCAAGATAGCCGCCGAGATGGAGTCGCGTGGCCAGATCACCCTCGCCGAGGTGCGCGATCTGTTCGCCACTTCGCGGCGGTATGCGCAGGCTCTGCTGGAGCACATGGATTCGGAAGGGATGACCCTGCGCATCGGCGACGCCCGACGTCTGCGAAAGCGCCGCCGCAGTTGATAGGGGCGCCGCAGCTGTGACGGGCGCCACAGTTGGAGAGCGCCGAAGTTGACATGGGCGCCGGACCTGAGGGGAGCGTCGTGGCCCGCGCGGGGCGCCGCGGCCGGGAAGAGGAGGAGAGGATGAGTAGCACGGTGGTGAACTGGGGCGATATGCCCACCCGGGTAGTCGACCGGGGACCTTTCGGCGTTCGCTGGACCAACCTGGGTGAGGCGATCGGCACCAGAGGAACCGGTGCCCGTCGCATGGAGATCGAACCGGGCCGGCGCTCCACGCCCGCACATGCGCACACGGCGGAGGAGGAGATCTTCTACGTGCTGGGCGGGAGTGGACTCAGTTGGCAGGACGGCGTCACCTTCGCGGTGTCGGCCGGAGACTGCCTGGTGCACCTGCCGTTGGCCGAGGCGCACACGCTCGTGGCGGGTGACGACGGTCTGGACGCCCTCGTGTTCAGCAATCGCAGGCCGGTAGAGGCCTGTCGCCTGCCTCGGGCCGGCGTATCGTGGCTCGGCCCCACCTGGGTCGCCACCGGCGAGGACCCGAATCCCTGGGGACGGGAGATCGCGGCCGGCGAGTTGGAGTGTCCGCTGCCGAGCGAACGCCCGGCGCGCATCGTCGCTTTGGCCGACGTGCCGGCGCGCGAAGGTGGGCGCGGTGACTTCCAGAGGACCCTGCGGCCGGTGAGTCGAGCGGCGGGCTCCCGCGACCTCGGATTGAACCACGTGCACGTGCCCGAAGGGAAGCTCTCCTATCCGCTGCATTGCCACTCGACCGAGGAGGAGATCTTCGTCGTGCTGGAGGGGCATGGCACCTTCATGCTCGGCAGCGACGAACACGAGTTGAGGCCGGGTTCCGTCGTATGTCGGCCCGCCGCCAGCGGGGTGGCCCACGCGGTGCGCGGCGGCGCCGGCGGCGTCACCTACCTCGCCTTTGGCGACCGCAACAACGCCGACATGACCTGGTATCCCACCTCGAAAAAGGTGGCCTTCAGCGGTTTGGGTGTTATCGGGCGGTTGGAGCCTCTGGAGTACTACGACGGCGAGGTGTGAGCGAGGGGCGTCAGAACCTGCTCGCGCGTGAGGAGCGCCGCGTAGCCGAGGCAGGCGCGGATGTCACCCTCGGTGATACCCGGGTAGTTCTGAAGGATGCGGCCGACCGAGTCTCCGCCGGACCCTACGCGCAGTAGACCCGCACGTTGTCCCCGTTCTTCGAGTCCACGTTCACTTCCATCTCGGCCAGACCCTCGATGAGTTCCTCAACGTCATCCGGCTTCAGATGTGGGACCTTTCGCGGGGATCGCTCTGATTCTAGTCGGAGTAGCGGTGCAGAGCGGCGTTTGATAGAGTCTACGCGGAATCAGCAACGCCGGGACGGGGCCCCACGGCAGTCAGGATCCCCATGACGCGGCATAGGTTGCATGTGGGCCTGCGCGTTGCCCGACGCGGTTCGTGCCCATCCGGGTGTCGGATCGGCGGAGTCACTCAACATCGGAGGTGCCACATGAATCGAATGGTAGTCAAGGGGTCGCTCGCCACGGTTGGGATCGTGCTAGTCATCATTGTCGTGATGTTTGCGATCGTCGGCTGTGGCGGAACGACCACAACCACGACCGCCGTCCAGACGGCGATCACGGCGGGAACCACCGAGACCACGGCCGCGCCCGTCGAGGCCAAGACCGCGGTCATAGGC
>DASRMJ010000045.1:0-2355 GCA_035647995.1 Thermoleophilia bacterium
GCCGTGAACGGCACGAGTGGGATCAGGAGCAACGCGACGGGGATCCCGATCACCGAGATGAGCAACACCACGAACAGCACCAGCAGGCCGAGCGGAGAGAGGAACCCCACCAGCGCGCTTCGCGCCGTCCGGGTGGACACCTCGTTGCCCACACTCTTCAGACTGTCTGCCGCAAGCAGCACCAGGAGCAGCCCCAGCCCCATCCCTCCGAGAAGCCAGAAGAACCAGCCCGGGCCCGAGAAGCCCACGTTCCTGTCGATGACGATGGGGCGCGGATCGGCGATCCGCACCACGCCCCCGCCTCCGCCGATCTCCACCCGGTCGCCCGAGACCACGCCGCCTTCATCGACGACGACCTGGCCCGTGAGGCTGACCGCGTCTCCGTCGATCCGGCCTCCGGACAGCACGTGGATGTCGCCGTTGGCTGTGAAGGCGTCCTGGAGAACGTGTCCCTCGACGGTTATGTCGCCGTTGAGGGTCACGAGAGTGTCGACGGTCTGTCCGGGACCGAGCAGCAGGTCGCCCGTCATGCGGAATTCCGTGGTGTCCGCACCGGCCGGCCCCACGCCCATCGCGAGGACCAGCGTCGCGGCTAGCACCAGCAGCATGCCGAGGCCGAGCGCCCGTTGTCTTGTCGCCCGTCTTGCCTGTTGCACCGTTGCCGGCATCCGTGTCACTTCTCCGCCTTTCGTCATCTATCGCGCCAGAGCCCGCCTGGCCACCTTCCACAACAACACGTTCGTCGCGACCGCCACCATGACGGCGGCCACCACCGAGCTCGCCAACCACACCGGGGACGCTCCCGCCGCCTCGGCCACCGTCACGAACGAGCGGCCGACCTGCCTCCAGGTCTCCAGATCGCCGAAGCGGGTCACCAATTGGAGCAGAGCGATCGTGGCGCTCCACAGGAAGGCAGTCAGCGACTCCACTCCCTTCTGTGGCGAGAACCCACCCACCACCAGCCAGCGCAGACCCGAGGCGACGAGCAGGCCGAAGGCCACCACCCACCACCACGTCGACACACGCCCGCTTCTGGCTGCGCGTATCTTCTGGATCACGCGGCTCGGCATCGCGGGGGACGGCAGAGGAGCCGGCAGTTCTCGCAGAGCCACCGTGAACTCGATCTCCGCGCGATAGCGCACCGCGCAGGGTTCGCACGACCTCAGGTGAGTCGCGACTCGGCGGGTCTCGTCCGCGTCGAGCAGTCCTTCGGAGTAGAAGAAGAGTTGTTCGTTCGAAAGGCAGTCGTCGGACCAAGTCATGACTATGCTCCTCCCTCGGCGAGGTCCGGGCTGAGCCGCTGCTTCAGCAGCTCCCGCCCTCGGAAGATCCGCGTCTTCACGGAACCCAAGGGCAGATCGAGCGCCTCCGCGATCTCCTCGTACGATTGATCTTCGATGAAGCGCAGCACGATCACCTCGCGGTAGAGCTCAGGCAGTTCCTTGAGGCGTGACAGCAGGTGGCGCCGCTGCTCGTCGCCTATGGCGGCCGAGGCCGGGCCGGGCTCGGATGATGCGAGCTCGTGTTCCACGTCGGAGATCTCGATGGTGGACGGCCGGCGCATGTTGCTGCGGTGGCGGTCGATGGCCACGTTGCCGGCGATCCTGGCGATCCAGGCCTTGAAGGGACGTGACGGATCGAAGGTGTCGAGCCGCTCCCACGCCCGCACGAACGTGTCCTGGGTCAGGTCTTCGATGTCCTCTCGCGATGAGCCCGCCCGCGACCACAGCACGCGGAACACGAACCTCTGGTAGCGATCCACCAGAGCCTCGTAGGCGCGCAGGTCGCCTTGCTGTGCCCGCGCGGCCAGGTCCTCGTCTGTCGTTCCTGGGCGGTTCACACACACCCGCATGTTCGTGAGCACAGCTTCCATCGCACCAACCTGTCGATTGCCCGTCTGCTGAATGCTCTACGGGCCCTGAGGCTGTGATGTTTCATGGGTGTGATTGGCTCCTGAATTTCATTATTTGCGTTTAGCAATTTCTCTTGCAATGGCGTTTCATTTATTTTATAGTGCAATCACAATCACATGGGTGCCATAACGACAACCGGATCAATTCGCTCGGGAGAGCACTCGAAGGCGCGGTTTCGTCTCCCGCTCCTCGGCCTCCTCGCCCTTCTAGGCCCATTCGCATTCGACTTGCGGGTGGGCCTTCTTTCTGGCCTCTATTCCCTCATTCTTATCGGCTACGCGCTTTGGGCGCTTCGGTTGACCGTGGTCTTTCGGGACGACGCGGGCCTCGGCTATCTTCTTGCCCTCTTCGACGTGGCGCTGACGCTCCCCCTCGTGCTGTGGGGGCGGCCGTCTTGGGCGCTGGCTCCCTTGGTGGGCGCGTGGGTAGCGGGGCTGACGGC
>DASRMJ010000046.1:0-5124 GCA_035647995.1 Thermoleophilia bacterium
TCAGCGGTCTTTGACCGCGCCCAGTGCGCCCGGGGTGCACCCTGGGTCAGGTGATATTCCCGTCAGATGCGCCCCTCGGCGGTGCGACGAGCTACGACTCCGCCGGGGTGAAGGGGCGACCGAAGGTCTCGGACCAGGCGATGTCGGCGAGTTCCTTGCGCCCGCGCGGCCTCGGTTCGTAGCCCTCAGGAGCGTAGCCGAGCGGGAATATCCCTACGCACTCCATGCCTTCGGGAAGGCCAAGGTGACCGCAGAGCCTGGGGCCGTCGAGCAGCGAGATCCAGACCGTCGAGATGCCGAGCTCGACCGCCTGGAGACACATGTTCTCGCCGGCGATGCCGCAGTCGACCATCCAGAACGGCTTGTCCTGGTGGACCTCACCCTCGGCCGGCACGGCGATGAGTGCGAGGACGGCCGATGCCGCTCGGACCGCGTGGACGGCTGAGTTGCTCTCGGGCAGACAGGTGGCGATCTTCTCGCGCAACTCGGCGTCTCGCACGACGACGAACCGCCAGGGTTGGCAGTTCTTCCACGATTGCGACTGGCGTCCGGCTTCGAGGATGATCGCGAGGTCGGCATCGCTGACTTCTCGACCCACCTCGAACTTCCTGATGCTGCGCCGCTTGATGATGGCTGCTCTCACATCCACGGATGGTCGCTCCCTTCTTCTCTCTTCATTGACCCCGCCGGGGCGGAGTCAGCGTCTTGATCCGACATCTCGGCCTCCGAGTCTACACCACGATCCGTAGCGCCCCAGGCTCCACCCACACATGGAACGGCGTGGTGCCCGGGTGCTCACCGTCGATCTCCAGCGGGATGCGTACGGATGTCGTGACCTTGACCTCCGCCCCCCGGAACGCGTGCACCTTTCGGTGCGTGAGATGCGTCCCTCTGTAGAGACGCGGCAGGTTGAGGGCGAGATCGACCTTGCCGATGTCTCCGATCACCACAACGTCGAGCACTCCGTCGTCGGGTCGTGCTCCGGGAGCCATGAGCATCCCTCCTCCGAAGCGAGGCCCGTTGCACACTGCCACGGTAGTCGCGGGCCCTTCGAAGATGACTTTGCCGTCGATCTCCACCGAGACCTCGGGCTTGTCGAGATTCCAGAAGGTCGCCACCGTCGAGTAGAGGAAAGAGGCGAAGCCCCCGAATACCTTGGTCGTTCGATTCACACGCTCTGCCACGTAGCCACCCAGACCCACGTCGGCGATGTTGAGGTAGTGGCGTCGGGTGTGCTGCCCGTCCAGCGAGACGAAGCTGCAGGAGGCCACGTCGATGATGCGCTCGCTGCCGGCCAGGAGTCGGGCTGCGGCCGCCTTCGCGCCCGGCTGTATCCCCATGCTCTTGGGGAAGTCGCCGCCGGTGCCCCTCGGCAGTGCGGCGAGGGCTGGGCGGCCCGCCGCCGGAACGCGGAGCAGCCCGTTGGCGACCTCGTTCGCGGTGCCGTCCCCGCCGACGTACAGCACTACTTCGAATCGATCCTCTGCGGCGCGTTCGGCCAACGCGACGGCGTGGCCGGGCCCCTCTGTGAGGACCGAATCCAGGTGGATGCCGCCCTGTTCGAGCACCCGTTTGGCTTTGGGCCAGAATCTGGCCGTGGTTCCGTTGTTGGAGGCCGGATTCACGATGGCAAGGACGCGACGCATGGAGGCAGTAAAGCAGATACGGTGGCCGCGCGGTAGACTCCCAGGCGGACGGGCCGCGCGCGGCGGGACGCGGGTGGTGCTACAAGGGGCGGGACAACCTCGGACCGAGGTCGGCACATGACGCACAAAAGAGAAGATCAGGCTGAGAGCGCGCTCCGCGCTGCGCGGGGCGCCGGGGAGGCGGGCGCCCCCGCGGCCGGCGGCTCGCCGGCCCACGACTCCGCCGTCGCCGGCCCGGTGGCCGGCAGCTCCGAGGCGAAGGTCGAGCTGTCCTACTACTCCGCGCCGGACTGCCACCTGTGCGAGATCGGTCTGGCTCACATCGCCCGGTTGGCCGACGAACTCGGCCTATCGGTGCGCGTCGTGGACATCTCCAGCGGTCCCGACCTCGAGGGGCGCTACCGCAGCCGGATCCCGGTGGGGGAGATACAGGGTCGCGTGGTCTTCAAGTATCAGGTGGATGAGGACCGTCTGCGTCGGTTGGTGGAGTGGGCGCGGGTCACCGGGGAGTCCGCCGGCGCGATGTCCGCGGGCGAGACGTCCACTGCGGGGTCCGACCGCGCCGAGTGACGGGCGCGTAGGCGTCGGCGCCGGGAAGACGCGAGTATAATCGCCCGAGACCATCCTCTGCAGCGGTCGTCCGGTTGGACGCCGCGTCAGCAGTCCCACCACACAGCGAACAGGGAGAGACAATGGGATCGATCTTCGGGCGGCGCGCCAACATCGCCGCCATCGTCATAGCCGGGGCCATCTTCTTCACCGCCCTGGGCTTCTTCGCGGCCAGTGGCATCGATAGACCGAACGACAGCAAGGCCGCCGGTCTCTGGCAGGACGGCACCGGCCTGACGGCCGAGATGGCCGCCGTCCCCAGCTTCGCACCGATCGCCGAGAAGATGCGGCCCACCGTCGTCCACATCCTCGTCAACGGCAAGCGGTCGACCGCGGACCTCACTCCCGATAGCAACCCCGACAATCCGGACGGTGGGAATGGTCTCCCGGAGTCGCACCCTCCGCTGCCACCCGAGTTCGAGCAGACATCCGAGGGCTCCGGGGTCATCATCAGCGCTGACGGATACATCCTCACCAACCAACATGTCATCGCCGACGCCGACACCATCACGGTGACGCTCGTCGACGGGCGTTCCTTCGACGGGAGAGTCGTCGGGAGCGATGGGCGTGACGACCTCGCGCTGGTCAAGATCGAGCCCGACACGGACCTGCAGCTCGCCCCCTTGGGCGATTCGGACAAGATCCGTGCCGGCGAGTGGGTCATGGCGATGGGCAACCCGCTGGGCTTCGAGTACTCGGTGACCGTGGGTGTGGTGAGCGGGAAGGGGCGGGAGCTTCCCTCCACGAACTTCGCCGACTTCATCCAAACAGACGCCGCCATCTACCCAGGTAACAGCGGAGGCCCGCTGTTCAACTTGGCCGGCGAGGTCATCGGCATCAACACCGCTGTGATCCCGGATACCAACCTCGGCTTCGCGGTGCCGATCAACAGCGCCAAGGAGATCCTGCCGCAACTGCTCGAGAAGGGGCGCGTGGTGCGCGGCTACCTGGGGGTCAGCATCCAGCCGGTGGAGTACATGCAGGATCCTCCGAGCGGGGTCAGCGAGGGAGCCGCGATCGCGCAGGTGAGCGAGGGCACGCCGGCCGCGAACGCCGGTCTGGCGGTCGGTGACGTGATCGTGGCCTTCGACGGCACACCGGTCGCGTCACCGCGCGGGCTCACCTCGCTGGTCACCGCGACGAGTCCGGGAACGCGAGTGCCCGTGTCGGTGGTGCGCGGCGCGGACCGCATCGAAGTGGATGTCGTGGTGGGGTCGCTCCCCACGGACTTGGAGTAGCCGCAGCCCATGGGTTTCCTCGAAGACTGGATCATCCCGCTGCTGGTGGACTACGGCCTGGTGGCGATCTTCATCAGCCAGACGCTGGAGAGCATGTGCATCCCCATCCCGAGCGAGGTGGTGGTGCCATACGGCGGTTTCCTGGCCGCCCAGGGGCACGTGGCTCTCTGGGAGGTGGTGGTCGTGGCGATCGCGGCCAACCTGCTGGGATCCACCATCGCCTACATGGCGGGCCGGTACGGAGGGCGCGCCCTCGTCCTGCGCTACGGCAGATACGTGTTCATGTCGGAACATCACCTCGATGTCGCCGACCGTTGGTTCGAGCGGCGGGGCGAGATCACGGTGTTCCTCACGCGGATGATGCCCGGCATCCGCACCTTCATCTCGGTGCCCGCCGGTGTGAGTCGCATGCCCTTCGGGCGCTTCGTCGTCTACTCGGTCTTGGGCACGGCTCCGTGGAACGTGGCGCTCGCGTACCTGGGCTGGGTGTTCGGCGAGAACTGGGGTCGGCTGCAGGAGTGGCTTCACCAGTACAACCTGGTGTTCTTCGCCCTCCTCGCCGTGCTGGTGGCAGCAGCCGTCGTCTGGAAGTGGCGTGACGTGCGAAAGCGAAAGTCGCCCCGGGCCTCGTGACGCACGACGATGGGCGCCGAGTCGGCCGACTCGGCCGGGCCGTGCCGCGGGCCCCGGAGGCGCAGCCGACGGCGGGCCGGTGCCCGCCCTAGCCTAGAGCACCATCCCCAAGAACTTCTTGGTGCGCTCTTCCTTCGGGTTCGCGATCATCTCGCGCGGGTCGCTCTCCTCGACGATCACGCCGCCGTCCATGAAGATCATGCGGGTGCCCACCTCGCGGGCGAAGCCCATCTCGTGGGTGACTACCACCATGGTCATGCCGCCGAGCGCGAGCTCCTTCATGACGTTGAGCACTTCGGCCACCAGTTCGGGGTCGAGGGCCGAGGTGACCTCGTCGAAGAGCATCATGTCGGGCTGCATCGCGAGGGCCCGGGCGATGGCGACGCGCTGCTGCTGCCCTCCGGAGAGTTGGTCGGGGTAGGCGTCGGCCTTCTCCGACAGACCTACGGTGACGAGGAGGTCGCGGGCGATCGTCTCGGCCTCGCTACGCGACTTCTTCAGCACTTTGAGCGGGGCCAGCATCACGTTCTCGATCGCCGACTTGTGCGGGAAGAGGTTGAAGCTCTGGAAGACCATCCCGATCTTCTGGCGCACCTTGTTCACGTTCGTCTTCGGGTTGGTGATGTCGATGCCCTCGATGGTGATGGTGCCCTTCTGGATCGGTTCGAGGGCGTTCATGCAGCGGAGCATCGTGGACTTTCCCGAGCCGGACGGTCCGATCACCACGACCACCTCGCTCTTGGTGATCTGCAGATCGATGCCCCGCAGCACCTCAAGGGCCCCGTAGTTCTTGTGCACGCCCTTCAGTTCGATCATTACCTCGGAGCTCATCCTAGACCTCCGCCTTTCGGGAGTTGAGCCGCGACGTCGGGGAGCACCGGCGCGGACGTCTTGCCGGTGGAACCACCCGTGGGCTTGGCTCCCTTGGAACTACCTTCCCGCTTCGTCTCGAGGCGCGAGGCCAATCGGATCAGTGGGATGGTGAAGAGCACATACAC
>DASRMJ010000047.1:0-3566 GCA_035647995.1 Thermoleophilia bacterium
AGATCGTCATCGTCGGCGCGCGGGAACACAACCTCAAGGACATCTCCCTCAGGCTCCCGCGCGACCGTTTCATAGTCATAACCGGCCTCTCCGGATCGGGTAAGTCGAGCCTCGCCTTCGATACCATCTACGCCGAAGGTCAACGCCGCTACGTGGAGAGCCTGTCGTCGTACGCCCGCCAGTTCCTCGGGCAGATGGACAAGCCGGACGTCGACTCCATAGAGGGCTTGTCCCCGGCCATCTCCATCGACCAGAAGACAACGTCGCGCAATCCCCGGTCCACGGTGGGGACGGTCACGGAGATCCACGACTACCTCCGCCTGCTCTACGCCCGCATCGGCCATCCTCACTGCTGGATCTGCGGACGCCCCATCGAAGGGCAGAGCAAGGGCCAGATCATCGACCAGATCCTGGGACTCGAGCCCGGCACCAAGTTCGTGGTGCGGGCGCCGCTGGTGCGCGGCCAGAAGGGGTGGCACAAGGAAGCCCTGGAGCATGTGCGTCGGGAGGGCTTCACCCGCATCGAGATCGACGGCGTGCAGTACACCATGGACGGCGAGCTACCCGAACTTGACAAGAACGTGCGCCATGACGTGAGCATCGTCGTGGACCGGCTCGTGATGAAGGAGGGTGTGCGGCGACGCCTGTCGGATTCGGTGGAGACGGCCCTGGCCGAAGGGCAGGGCCTGCTCGAGGTCGATGTCATCGAGGGCGAGGGCCGCACGATCCTGGTGTTCTCCGAGAATCTGGCCTGCCCCGAGCACGGTGTGTCCCTTCCCGAGATGGCGCCGCGCATCTTCTCGTTCAACTCGCCTCACGGCGCCTGCGAGACCTGCAGCGGCCTGGGCTCGCGCCGTGAGATCGACCCGTCACTGATCGTCGGCAACCCCGACCGCTCCATCGCCGAGGGCGTCCTTCTTCCCTGGAGCACCACCTCGTCCCAGTATTACGAGCAGATCATCACGGCCCTCGCCGAGAAGCACGAGATCGAGGTGGACGCCCCGTGGCGCTCCTTGTCTGAGGAAGTGCAGAGCGCCTTCCTGTTCGGCACCGGCAAGGAGCGGTTGTACGTGTCGTACGTCAATCGGCGCGGGCTCAAGCGCAGCTACATGACCACTTTCGAGGGCATCGTGCCGAATCTGGAGCGCCGCTACCGCGAGACCGACTCCGAGTACATGCGCGAGAAGATCGAAGAGTACATGTCGGAGGTGCCGTGCCCGGCCTGCAAGGGCGCGCGCCTCAAGCCCCAGAGCTTGGCGGTCACGGTGGGAGGGCTCAATCTTCACGAGCTCAGCGTCCTCCCCGTGACCGAATCGGTGGGGTTCTTCGACCGCTTGGAACTGAGCGAGCGAGAGCGGCTTATCGGCGGGCGGGTGCTCAAGGAGATCCTGGAACGGCTCTCGTTCCTCGAATCGGTGGGGGTGGGCTACCTCGACCTGCACCGCACCGCGGGTACCCTCTCCGGCGGCGAAGCACAACGCATCCGCCTGGCCACGCAGATTGG
Source organism: Thermoleophilia bacterium (assembly GCA_035647995.1). Taxonomy (GTDB): domain Bacteria; phylum Actinomycetota; class Thermoleophilia; order RBG-16-64-13; family RBG-16-64-13; genus JAHJSA01. The sequence goes on from DASRMJ010000047.1 coordinate 1,505, forward strand.
GTCCAGCTTGGTCGGCGTGCTCTACATCCTGGACGAGCCTTCTATCGGGCTCCATCAGCGGGATAACCGGAAGTTGATCGAGACCCTCCTCCGTCTGCGCGACCTCGGCAACACCGTGATCGTGGTGGAGCACGACGAGGAGACCATGCTCGCCGCCGACTACCTCGTGGACATGGGGCCCGGCGCGGGAGAGCATGGCGGCGAGGTCGTGGCGTGCGGGTCCGTGGAAGAGGTGCTGGCGGAGCCGCGCTCCATCACCGGTCAGTTCCTCGTCGGGCGCATCTCCGTCCCCGTGCCGGCCTCCCGCCGCGCCGGGCGCGGACACTTCTGGGTGCGTGGCGCCCGGCAGCACAACCTGCGTGGCATCGACGTGAGTGTGCCCACGGGCGCTCTGGTGTGCGTCACCGGGGTGTCGGGATCAGGGAAGTCCACCCTCGTCAACGAGATCATCTACAAGAGCCTGTCGAACTTGGTCAACCGCATCACGGTGCGGCCGGGCGCGCACGACTCCGTGGAAGGGATCGAGCAGCTGGACAAGGTGATCGACATCGATCAGTCGCCCATCGGACGCACGCCCCGCTCGAATCCCGCCACCTACACCGGCCTGTTCGACCACATCCGACAACTCTTCGCGCAGACCAAGGAGTCGAAAGTCCGCGGCTACAAGCCGGGGCGGTTCAGCTTCAACGTGAAGGGCGGACGCTGCGAGTCGTGCAAGGGCGACGGCACCCTCAAGATCGAGATGCACTTCCTCCCCGACATCTACGTGCCCTGCGAGGTGTGCGGGGGCAGGCGCTACGACCGTGAGACCCTCGAGGTGCACTTCAAGGGCAAGAACATCGCGGACGTGCTGGCCATGAGCGTCGAAGAGGCCGTCGTGTTCTTCGAGAACCAGCCGAAGATCCGCAGGCGCCTGCAGACCCTGAACGACGTCGGCCTCGGCTATATCAAGTTGGGCCAGCCCTCCACGACGTTGTCGGGGGGGGAAGCGCAGCGGGTCAAGCTGGCGACGGAGCTCTCGAAAGTGGCTACCGGTAACACCCTCTACATACTCGATGAGCCCACGACGGGTCTCCACTTCGCCGACGTGGCTAAGTTGTTGGAGGTTTTGCAGCGGCTGGTGGATTCAGGCAACACGGTGTTGGTGATCGAGCACAACCTCGACGTGATCAAGTCCGCGGACTGGATCATCGACCTGGGGCCTGAGGGTGGGTCGGCCGGAGGGGAACTCATCGCGGAGGGGACTCCCGAGGAGGTGGCCGACAATCCTCGGAGCTACACCGGATACTACTTGCGCCGGGTGCTCCCCGGCTTCCATGACGGCCCGCCTCGCGCACCCGCCGAGGCCGGGCCCGGCGACACCGACGAAGTGCCCTCCGCCGGCCGGGAAGTCGGAGCCGCATCGATCTGAGCGGCGCCCGCCGCCTCGGCGGCCGCCATCCCCAAGACCCGTAGGTCTGCGCCGGCGCCACTGGGAGCGCTCCCACCGAACCGTGTGATGTCGACGTTCAGGAAAGCGTGCGCGATCGACACGGAGAACATGAGGGAGCCCACGAAGAAGCCGAAGGCGGTCCAGTAGAGAGTCGTCATGTCTGTATCTCCCGACGTTCGCGTGCCAACATCCCAGATCCACGTCCGAAGGATTGATCATGGTGCGAAACTGCGGGGACTACTGCGACTCGAACAGATGGAGAAGGCATATGGGCTCTCCGGGGGACACCACCACGATCTCCGAGTCCCAGGGTCCGGCGAACAAGCGTTCCAGCAGGACCACGGATCCTGAGGTGTGGGCGAGGGGGAGTTCCAGTTCGTCGGCGAAGGTGCGGCCGGCGGGCAGCGTGGCCGCGACGTCGAAGGCGCCGGTGTGGATGAGGGTGACGCGCTCGTAGGCGGACAAGGTGGCCTTTCGAAGCTCTCGGGCCTTCTCGGGCCCGAAACGCCTGCTCCATTCGAGTAGGGAGTCCCGCACCGGGTTATCGTGACAGAGCCAGCCTTTGGTGAGGTAGAAGGCGTGGGCGTCACGAACGATCTCCTCACGGGTGCACCCCTTGTTCAGGAACAG
>DASRMJ010000048.1:0-2030 GCA_035647995.1 Thermoleophilia bacterium
GATCCGGGAGCTGCCGCTGGGCGCATGAACGCTGAGGCGCACCCCCACCGATCCCTACTCTCGGCTCAGCACCTCCCGCACCGCCGCGGCGAAACCCTGGGCGGTGAAGGGCTTCTCGAGGAAGTTCACGCCGTCATCCAGGACGCCGCGGGAGGCGATGACGTCGGCCGTGTAGCCTGACATGAAGAGACGGCGCATGCGAGGAGCGTAGGTCCGCAGCGTGTCCGCCAAATCGCGCCCGTTCATCTCGGGCATGACCACATCCGTCACGAGCAGATCGATGTCGCCCTGGCGCTCTTCCGCCAGGCGAATAGCCTGAGCCGGAGTGGCCGCCGCCAGGACGATGTAGCCCTGCCGCCTCAGCATCCTGGTGGCCAGATCGAGGATGGCGGGCTCGTCCTCGACGACGAGAATAATCTCACGTCCTCGGGTAGACGAGCCTCTGGGTTCACCTGTGTCCGCCGGTGGAGCGTCGCCGACGTGCCTGGGAAGGTAGATCGTGAACGTGCACCCCTCGCCCGCCTCGCTCTCGACCTCGATGAAGCCGCCGTTCTGTTCGACGATGCCGTAGACAGTGGCGAGGCCCAACCCTGTGCCCTCGCCCGTGTTCTTGGTCGTGAAGAACGGCTCGAAGAGGTGTCTCCGCGTCTCCTCGTCCATGCCCCTGCCGTCGTCGGCCACGACAAGACGAACATAGTCTCCGGGGATGCAGCCCGGATGTTCGACACAGTGATCCTCGTCGAGGGATTCGTTGGTGGTCTCGATGGAGATGCAGCCTGTGCCTGCGATAGCGTCACGAGCGTTCACACACAGGTTGGCCAAGATCTGGTCGATCTGAGACGGGTCCATGCTGACGGGCCACAATCCACCCGCGGGCGAGAAGGAGATCTCTATGTCCTCACCGATGAGGCGCTCGAGCATGGTCAACATGCCCGCAACGGTTTCGTTGAGGTCTAGGACGCGGGGAACGACGGCCTGTTTGCGGGCGAACGCCAGCAACTGTCGGGTGAGATGGGCGGATCGTTGGGCGGCTTGCTGAGTCGCGATGAGGTCTGCATGCACGGGATGGGAGGAGTCCACCTGCTCCAGCGCCAGCTCCATGTGGCCCAGGATCACGCCCAGCATGTTGTTGAAGTCGTGCGCCACGCCGCCTGCCAGACGACCCACCGACTCCATCTTGATGGCATGCTGGAGTTGAGATTCGAGCCGGGCCTTGTTCGCCTCGGCCTCCTTCTGTTCGGTGATGTCGCGCACGGTCCCGCTGAGAAGGAGGGGATCTCCGTGCTCATCCGGAAGGAACTCGCCCGCCTCCGCCCACACCACGCGGACCGATCCATCCGGCCGCACCACCCGATACTCCAGCGGTATGGGACGCCTGTCCCGGACCACCGACAGGTTCGAACGCTCGACCGCGGCGCGATCTTCAGGATGTATGGCTTCTGCGATCACCGCCTGCAACGAACCTGTGAACGTCTCCCTTCTCAGGCCGAAGATGCGGAACATCTCGTCCGACCACTCGAGTCGATCTCCCTTCACGTCCCACGTCCAGCTGCCCACACGGGCGTGCCGCTGCGCCCTCTTCAGCCCTTCCTCACTCCTCCGCAGCGCTTCGGTCGTCTCTCTGCGCTCGGAGATCTCCACGCTCAAGAGCAGGCCCAGGAGGGTCAGGACCATGAGGAACGTCTGCACCTCAACCAGGCGTTCGGACGGGGAGTCGGCTGCAGAAGCGAAGATGCCGTAGCCCAGCCTCGTGTTCCATAGAGCGACGATGGCGATCAGCAGCAGGGTGCCGGCGGCGTCCCTGGGACTGAATCTGAAGGCGATCCACGCCATCAGCGGAAGCAACATGTAGGTACGCAACACCGGATGCTCGGCGACCGTGAGCGGCCCGAAGACGAGCCACGTGAGACCCGTCACCGCGATCACGAACACGACTGCTTCCGCCAGTCGCATCCAGGATGCGGATCTGAGCACCGCGGGGTCGGCGACCCAGGTGACGATGACCGCCGTGACCATGGCCATCCCGAGCC
>DASRMJ010000049.1:0-4451 GCA_035647995.1 Thermoleophilia bacterium
GAGTCCGCCTGCCGATCTCGAAGACCTCGTCGCGCAGGCGGAGGAAGTGGGGGTCCTTGCGGTCACGTGGGAAGGGGAGCGGCACGTCCACGTCGCCGGTCAGCCTCCCCGGGGCCGAGGACATCAGCACTACGCGCTCGCCCACCAGCACCGCTTCGTCAACGCTGTGCGTGACGAGGATGATCGTGCTGCCCGTCGCCTGCCACAGGCGGATGACTTCGTCCTGGAGTCGGCTTCGCAGATGCAGATCGACCGAACCGAAGGGCTCGTCGAGCAGGAGGAGCGAAGGAAAGGCGACGAGCGCTCGAGCGAGCGCGGCTCTCTGAGCCATTCCGCCCGAGAGTTGGTGCGGATACATGCGGGCGGCCTCGGTCAACCCCACCAGATCAAGTACCTCTCCGGCGCGAGCGGATATGTCGCCCCGAGCGTGACCCTGGATGTGAAGGCCGAACGAGACGTTCCCCGCCACCGTGAGCCAGGGGTAGAGGGCGGCTTCCTGGAAGACGAGTCCCACCCTGCCCGGGCGGCCGGTGAGGTCCTCCCCGCCGAGCAGCACCCGCCCGCTCTCCGGCACCTCCAACCCCGCGATGAGTCGCAGCAGAGTGCTCTTGCCACAGCCGCTGGGCCCGGCGAGCACCGTGAGGCTGCCCGCGGCCACCGTGAGATCTATCTGGTCAAGCACCAGTCGGCCACCGTAGCCGTGCGAAAGGCCGTGGACCTCGAGGCCGAGGCTTCCCGCGACGGGGCCGGGCACGGGGGCGCCGGCACTCGGCGGCGGACTCAGTGCCACGGTGTCACCTTCTTCTCGAGGAGCAGCAGCAGGTAGTTCATAGCCAGACCGGTGAGACCGATCGCGAGGATCCCGGCCATGACCTGCGCGCTTCGGCCGCCCAACGAGTACGCGTTCCAGACGAAGAACCCGATGCCCGTCCTTCCCCCGACGAACTCCGCCGCGATGATCGACATCCACCCCACGCCCACGCCCACGCGAATGCCACTCATGAGAGCGGGCAAGGCCGCGGGTAGCGACACCCGGAACAGCAACTGCCGAGAGGTAGCCCCGAAGGTCCGAGCCACCATGGCGAAGACAGGCGGACTGTACTCGACCCCCTGGAAGGTCGCCCACGTGACGGGGAAGAACACGGCGAGCGCGACGACGAAGAGTTGCACCCACACCGATGGGCGTGCGGCGCCGGCGAAGACGAGGTAGGCGAGCGGCAGCCAGGCTAGTGGAGGGATCGGCTGCAGCACACCAAGAAGAGGCCGAAGCGCGGGGCGGATCCGCGGGAACGCGCCCAACACGAGACCCGTGGGGAGGCCGGCCAGAACACCCACGAGTCCGCCGCGCAGGACGATCCACAGGCTGAGTCCCACCATCTCCCAAATGGTCTTGCCAAAGACCGGGTCTGGCGTCACCAGCAGCGACAGGAACGTCCGGGCGACCGCCACCGGACCCGGCAGGTCGAGCCATCCGAGTGCCACGACGGCCTGCCATGCGAGTCCTACGACGGCGAACGAGGCCAGAGCCGCCGCCGACTCGCGGACGCCCCGCCCCAAGGCGGCCCGCCGACTAGCCGAGGCGGGGTTGGAGGCCATAGCGCTCGAGCAGCTCCAGGAGAAGGATGTGCTGTACGGTCCCCACTTGGGGCACAGCCACGCGCAGGCCGGCCAGATCCTCCACCCGTTCGATCCCGGGGCGAACGACCAGCGACGACCCTTCCTGGTTGGCCCCGGCGAGCACCGCGATGGGCACCCGGTCGTTGATCGACTTGAGCAGAGCCGGAGCCACTCCGAGGTAGGCCACGTCCAGCTCGCCGGCCGCGAACGCCTGCATGATGGCGACGCCGTTGGGATAGGGACGGAGCGCGAGATTCTGACCCAGGACGAGGCCCGCCTTCTCGAACAGACCCTCCCGGATCCCCACGTGCAGCGCCAACTGGTGGAGGTCTCCGCTGGCGATATAGCCGATGCGGACGGTGCCCGGTCCGACCGTGGGCACCCAGGTGGGCTCCGCGGCCATCCTCTCCCTCACGACCCCCGTCTCGCTCGTGGCGACGAAGCTCGTCCAGAAGTCCTCACCCGTGGCGGCCGGGATCATCGCTTGCCCTTCCAGGCTCCCGGCCAGGCGCCGCAGTCCGGCCTGCGGATCGTCGGCGGAGTATGTGAGTCGGCCTAGAGCTTCGCGCACCACCACTTCCGGAGTCCCCGTGAACTCGACGCCGTATTCGACAACCTTCTCACGGTTGGCGGGGTCGACCAGGAAGTCGGTGGCCTGGAGATGGACCCAGAGCAGCGCGTCGATCGTCTGTCGATCGGTGAGACCGCGGTCGGCGGCGAGCACGCAGCAGGGATGGTCCGGCCAGATATCCTTCGAGGAGGCGAGATACTCGCCGCCCCCGGCCTGGACGGCGCGCACGGGAAAGGGCTCCCACGCCAGGAAGCCGTCGATCTCGCCGGAACGGAGAGCGTCCTCCATACTGGCGGGAGCGATCTGGACGATGGTGACGAAGTCCGCGGGTTCCTCGCCCGCTCCACACCCCGCGAGGATCAGCCCGGCGCTCAGCACCATGAGCGCGCCGAGGGCACGCAGTGCGGTGCGTCTCATCAGAACGTCTCCATTGTCGTTGCGACCCCCGTGACGGGAGTGATGGAGTGGTCCCACAGGGGTGACTCCGACCCTGCGCACCGCGCCGCCAGGACACTGCCCGCAGTGAAGCCGCCGGCGACAGCCGCGGCCATGCCGGCGGCCGAGAAGGCCTCGATCACCTCACCCGAACGGTCCGGGGACACGGCAAGCACGAACCCGAGGCCGGGGTACGCCTCGAGCCACGAGACCAGCGGGACGCCCGGCGGGGCGGGAACGCGCTCCAGGTCGACCACGGCGCCGACCCCTGAACTCTCAAGCAGCATGAGAAGCGTTCCGAGAAGGCCGGGGTTGCTGATGTCCTTGCCCGCGAGCACACGGCCGCCTTCGCACAAGCGAGGCAGGACGCTGAGCTGCGCCTGCAACTCCTCCGGAGACCGCTGTGAAGTGGAGTCCCAGTGGGGGAAGGCTCCGTGCCAGGATCCCTGGGTATCGACCGCCACCACGAGCTCGTCTCCCGGACGTGCCGCGAAGCTGCTGACAAGGCTTCGGGCCGTCCCCACGATGGCCACGGCGACCGACTCCTCCGTCCCTTCCGGGTGCAGATGGCCTCCGATCATCGGCACCCCGAAGTGCCGGGAACCGAAAGCGACGCCCGAAAGGAGCTCTTCCCTGCGGCCGGCGTCGGCCCCGGAGACAACGTTCACCATGGCGAGCGGCCGTCCGCCGGTGCCCACGACATCGTTCACGTTCACGAGGACGCTGCAGTAGCCGGCCCAGAAAGGGTCGGTCAGAAGATCCTGACGGATGCCGTCGGCGGCAAGAAGAAGGTATCCGTCGCCGTGGGGGATCGCCGCCGCATCCTCACCGAAGCAGGGGGGCCAATCCAGCGGAAAGTAGCCCCCGGCCAGCGCTCGCACCGCCTGGCCAATCTCCCTCTTGCGGGCCAATCCCGCGGAGGCGACGAGACTCGACCGCACCTCGCGGAGGAGCCCCTCGCCGGCGGCATGGGCGAGCACCGTCTCGAACGACGACCCGCCCATCAAGAGCCCATCCGGCGCTGACTCCGCACCCACAAAGGCGCCTCCATGATCACGTGCGGCATACCCCGCAACTCCTGGCCTTCTGCCACAGTATGCCACCCCAATCGCCTGAAGAAGGGCTCGTTCGGAGATTGCACGCTGGCCAGAAACACTGAGGCGCCTCGGCGCCGCGCCTCCTCCACCGCACGCTGCACAAGCCGGAACCCGGTCCCGCCACGATGGCCGCGCAACACCGCGAGCCGCCCGCCTATCCACACGCCGGGCTCCCGCTCGTACAGTCGCACGGTCCCCACGACCAAGCCGTCAGCAAGTGCCGCAAGATGGATCGCGCCCTCGTCGTGGGCATCGAGGTCGGAGCCGTCGAACAGTCCCTGCTCCTGGCAGAAGACCTGTTGCCGAACGTCGAAGGCCGCGTCGCGGATGTGCCCTTTCTGGGCCACGACTATCTCCCTCTCGCTCATCCCACGCTCCCGAGCGACAGCTCCTCCTCGAAATCGGGAAGAGCCGAGCAGGCCGTGCATCGCCCGCATCCAGCCTCGATCCGACGCCACGAACCTCCCGCGGCGCGGAGCATCCGCGCGGTCTCACGATAGAGTCGCTCCATGAGCGCGGGTTCCGGCGGAGAGAGGTGTGCGAGTTCGGCGCCGGGCACCGGTCGAAAGGGAACCACGTGTGGGTAGACCCCGACGGCCACGGCCTCAGCGAGTCGCTGCAGAGTCGTCTCCAGATCCTCGCCGAGGCCCGCGATGACGTAGGTGACCACCTGCCACGGTCCGAACACCTCGACCGCTTCGCGCCACAGCCGAAGAAAGCCCTCCCACCCC
>DASRMJ010000050.1:0-4863 GCA_035647995.1 Thermoleophilia bacterium
TGCATCGACAACGACCTGGTGTTCGTGGGGCCCACGCCGGAGAGTATCGACAAGCTGGGGGACAAGTCCCTGGCCAAGCGCATCATGGCCGAAGCCGGTCTGCCTACGATCCCCGGGACGGAGGGGATCCTGGAGAGTGTCGCCGAGGCGACCCGGGTGGCTGCTGACGTAGGCTATCCGGTGATGCTCAAGGCCGCTTCGGGAGGCGGAGGCCGTGGGATGAGATTGGTTGGATCCCCGGCTGCGCTGGAGCGCTCTTATCAGGCGGCCTCGGCCGAGGCGCTGGCCGCCTTCGGCGACGGGGGTCTGTATCTCGAGAAGGTCGTCGAGCGGCCCCACCATGTGGAGGTGCAGGTGATCGGAGACGGTCGAGGAGGCGTCTTGACACTGGGGGAGCGCGACTGTTCCATCCAGCGGCGCCACCAGAAAGTACTCGAGGAGTCTCCGTCTCCGCTTCTGGATGCCGAGGGCCGAGCGCGTCTCTTGGAGGTAGCGACTGAGGCGTGTTCCGCAATACGCTACCTCAGTGCGGGTACTCTCGAGTTCCTGGCCGATGAGCATAGAGACTTCTTCTTCATGGAGATGAACACAAGGGTGCAAGTGGAGCATCCAGTCACCGAGATGGTCACGGGCATAGACGTGGTGCGGGAGCAGATCCGCGTGGCTTCGGGGGAGCCCCTGATCGCGACAGGAAGCGTGGTGCCGAACGGCCACGCCATGGAGTTCCGAATCAATGCGGAAGACCCGGCGAACGGATTCTTGCCTCGCGGAGGCGTCATCAAGCGCCTGCGGCTGCCCGGAGGTCCCGGGGTCCGTGTAGACACTCACCTGTACGAAGGATACGAGGTCCCGACGAACTACGACTCACTACTGGCCAAGGTCATTGTGTGGGACAGGGATCGCGCCTCGTGCATCGCCCGGGGATTGCGCTGTCTCGACGAATTGGAGATCGAGGGTCTACCCACGACGAAGGACCTTCACCTCGACATCCTGCGGCACGAGCGGTTCGTCGCCGGCAACATCTCCACCGCCTATCTCGACGAGGCGCGCGAAGAACTTGCGACGTTGAGGGGCGCGACCCCATGTTGAGAGGAGAGTCGATGCTGTCGATGGAGGGATCGGAGCTGATTGTCGCCGACTACCGGATCAGCCCCGCGGTCCTCCGAGCGATCGTTCGCCATTCCCTCGGGGGAGATCCGCGTGTTCGTCTCGCCCATGGGGTCTCACGGGCGGGCCGGCACGCGGTCGATGTTGCCGTGAGCGAAGGGGCGTGCGCGGTGACCGTGCACATGCAGGCGCCGCTTGGTGAGGATCTCCTGGCGCTGGGGTCGAAGGTCAAGGAGGATGTGGAGACGGGGTTGGCGGCCATGACGGGGATGCCAGTAGCTCGAGTGGACGTCCACGTAGACGGCGTATACAGAGCCTCCGCCTCCACCCAGACGGCCACCTCCGCCGTCACCTCCACCTTTGCCCCCGAGTCCTGCGACCCTATTCCGGACGCGGCGGCATGACCACAGGGAGACGCAAGGCGAGGCGCGAGGCGGTGTTCGCACTGTACCAGGGCGACCTCATGCAGAGGCAGCGCGCGGACGTCGTCGGCGGTTCCGAGGCTGGTGCGGGTGCGGAGCGGGACCCCTACCAGCAGCGGCTCATCGAAGGCGTGCTCGAACATCGGCAGGAGATCGATGCTGAGCTAGCGGCCCGCCTGGAGGGCTGGACGCTCGAGCGGCTCGCGCCGCTCGAGCGCAACATCCTGCGCGTGGGTGCGTACGAAGTGAGGTGGGTGATCGACACTCCCGCGGCGGTCGCCGTCGCGGAGGCGGTCGCGCTCGCGAAGCGTTACTGTTCCGATGAGGCCGGTCGCCTGGTCAACGGGGTCCTGGGCGCCTTGGTCGAGTAGTCCCGGACGGTTTCGGCTGGGAACCCTCACGCATGCAGAGTATACTCAGAGGTCAGTATGAACGGCGCCAACGCTAGGCTTCTCGATCGTCTCCACCTTCCCGAAGACCTCCGCACCCTTGACCCGGTCGAGTTGCGGCAGCTGGCCGCTGAGGTCCGCGCGGAGATCATCGACTCCATCTCGTGTGTGGGCGGCCATCTGGGGCCGAGCCTCGGCGTCGTGGAGCTCACCATCGCCTTGCACGCGGAACTGCGTTCGCCATACGACAAGATCGTGTGGGACGTAGGACATCAGTCCTACGCCCACAAGCTGCTAACCGGCCGCGCCGATCGTTTCGCCACCATCCGCACCTATGGCGGACTCTCCGGCTTCCCCAAGCCCAGCGAGAGCGAGCACGACGCATTCGGCACTGGTCACAGCAGCACTTCGGTGAGTGTGGGCGTTGGATTGGCTGAAGCGGCCCGATTGAGCGCGGATGAGTCCGACCGCAGGGTGTTCGCGGTCATCGGGGATGGCGCCCTGACCGGGGGCATGGCATACGAGGCCATGAATCAAGCCGGACACCTGAGGACACCCTTGGTCGTCGTGCTGAACGACAACGAGATGTCGATCAAGAAGAACGTCGGCGCCATCAGTTCCTACCTGTCGAGACTTCGCACGGAACCCACGCTGTATCGGTGGCGGCGCGATCTCGAGCGCCGCGTGCAGAAGTTCCCTGGGATCGGGGAGCGCGTCTACGCTATGGGTGAGCACGTCAAGGAGGGCGTCAAGGCGGCGCTGGTCCCCGGGGTGCTCTTCGAGGAGTTGGGATTCCAGTACATTGGCGTTGTCGACGGTCACGACATCGAGGCTCTGAGGCTGGACATCCGCCGTGCCATGACCTTGGACGGGCCGGTGCTCCTGCACGTGCGCACCATCAAGGGCAAGGGCTATTCTCCGGCGGAGAAGGCTCCGGACCGATTCCACGGGATATCCCCGTTCTCCATCCCCACGGGGGAGTGCGCGCCCGGTTCGGGAGGGCCTCCCTCCTACACTGAGGTCTTCGGCAAGGCGCTCGTGGCTCTGGCCCGCCGGGACGACCGCGTGGTGGGGATCACGGCGGCCATGGCCGCCGGCACGGGGCTCGATCACCTCGAGCAGGCGTTTCCAGAGCGCTTCTTCGACGTGGGCATCGCCGAAGGTCATGCTGTGGGTTTCGCCGCCGGACTGGCTGCGGGTGGCCTGCGACCTGTGGTGGCCCTGTATTCGACCTTCCTGCAGCGCGCCTACGATCAGGTGATCCACGATGTGTGCCTACCGGGGCTCCCGGTGGTGTTCGCCATAGACCGCGCCGGCCTGGTGGGGGAAGACGGACCCACGCACCACGGTGCGTTCGACCTGTCGTTCCTGCGCGCTGTGCCGGGCCTCACCATCCTGGTGCCCAAGGACGAGGCCGAACTCCAGAGTCTACTGGCCACGGCGCTGTCGATGGACAGCCCCGTGGCGCTGCGCTACCCACGGGGGCGAGGCCTGGGCGTTCCGTTGCGCGATCATCCGATCCCTATCGAAGGACCCTGGGTGGAGATGCTGCGGACAGGCGGTGGCATCCTGCTTCTTGGCACAGGCACGGGGGTCGCGCTGGCTTTGGCCGCGGCCGAAGCCCTAGACGCAGAGGGAATCCCCGCGTCCGTCGCCAATGTCCGCAAGGTCCATCCGCTCGATGATGACGAACTCAGGCCTCTGCTCGAGACCCACCTAGGGGTGGTGACAGTCGAGGAGAACACCATTGTCGGTGGCTTCGGCTCGGCCGTGGCGGAACTCATGCAGCGAACGGGCATCATCAGGCCGATGGAGTTCGTCGGCCTTCCGGACGAGTTCGTGACGCATGGGGATATGCGCTCGCTGTACGGAGCCATCGGGTTCACAGTGGCAGGCGTCCAAGAGGCCGCGATGCGGGTGCTCGCCCGTTCGGGTGCGGGGGCGGCTTGAGGGGAGCAGATCGAGTGAGACTTGATCAAATCCTCGTCGACCGTGGATTGGTTGAGAGCCGGAACGCTGCCCGGGGGCTCATCATGGCCGGGCTCGTGAAGGTAGAGGGGCTCCGGGAGGACAAGGCGGGGGCCCCGGTCCGAACCGACGCAGCGGTGGATATCCAGCAGCGCCCCCGGTTCGTGTCTCGGGCGGGCGAGAAACTGGCCCACGCGCTCGAGGCGCTCGAGGTTGACCCGGCAGGGTGTTCGGCGCTGGATGTGGGCGCATCGACGGGAGGGTTTGTCGATTGCCTGCTCCAATCCGGAGCGTCCCGGGTCATCGCTCTGGACGTGGGTCATGGACAGCTGGATGCCCGCTTTCGGGCGGACCCTCGCGTCAGTGTGATCGAGCGGACCAACGCACGGCACCTGACTCCGGAGCAGCTTCCCTTCCAGCCTGACCTCCTTACGGTGGATGTATCCTTCATATCCCTCGAGAAGATCATGCCCGCCGTCATCTCCTGCATGGCCGCTCTGTTCACCGGACTTCTGTTGGTGAAGCCTCAGTTCGAAGCCGGCCCCCGGAACGTAGGGAAGGGCGGCATCGTCCGGGACACGGCCGTGCACGTGGAGGTGCTCCGCCGGGTTGGCGTGGCCCTGCAGGCGCTGGGCCTTACCGTGGCGGGGTTGTGCGACTCCGGGCTTCCGGGCACGGGTGGCAACGTCGAGTTCGTCTATCGCGTCGATCGAGGTAGAGGAGACGGCCTTTCTCCTGCTACGCTTGACCGGTTGGTGTGCCACGTAGCCCGAGCGGAGGGAGGGTCCGAGTGGGCAACCGCGTGAAGTGCGTCGCCTTGTTCACGCATCAAGTCGCCGACGTATCCGCCGAGATGCTCGCAGTGGCTCTGCCCATCCTCTTGGAGAACGGCGTCAGGCTTCTGCTTCCCCCAGGCGAGGCCCTCAAGCACCCCGACCTCCGGCGGACCTGCTCCGACGGGTGCCGTGAGGTCGGGG
>DASRMJ010000051.1:0-3645 GCA_035647995.1 Thermoleophilia bacterium
ATCATCACCCACCTTTGGGAGGATGGACACCGTCCCTACACCGCCATCGCGAAGGACGTTGGCCTCTCGGAAGCCAGTGTGCGGCAACGCGTGGCTCGGATGATCCGCGACAGAATCTTCCGGGTGACCGTCATCGCGAGCGCGGTGGAACTCGGATACGTCGCCGCCGGACTCGGTCTCAAGGTGCGCGAAGGCAGCCTCACAGAGGTGGCGGTTCGAATTGCCGAGTTCCCGGAGGTGGACTTCGTCTCGGTGTGCACCGGCTCGTGCGATCTTAATGTCGGAGTCAATTGTGAGGATCACGCCAAGTTGTATGAGTTCCTCACCGACAAGATTCGCGCCATACCGGGGATCGAGACGACCGAGTTGCACGTGCACGTGCACGTGGTGAAGAACGAGTTTGGAGTTGCCCCGCTTCCGCGGACAGTTGAGCGCCTTCCTCAATAGGCCGGGACCATGTGCCTCCTTTCGTACTCCACCGGAGAGAGATAGTCAATGCCGGAGTGCCGCCGGTGGGGGTTGTACCAACCCTCTATGAACTGGAAGAGGGCCATCTTGGCTTCGGCGTGGGTCTTGAACCGGCGGCGATCGAGGAGCTCGCATTCGAGCGTCGCGAAGAAGCTCTCACACATGGCGTTGTCCAGGGCATCCCCTCGGGATCCCATGGAGGGACGCACCCCCGCCTCTTTGCAGCGCTTCCCGAAGGCGAGGGAGGTGTATTGACTCCCCTGGTCTGAATGGCAGATCACACCGTCTGGTTTGCGCTGGTAGATCGCCATATCGAGAGCGTCCGTGACGAGTTCCGCCCTCAGGTGGTTCCCCATCGCCCAGCCCACGATCTTGCGGCTCCAGGCGTCAAGGACCACGGCCAGGAAGAGGAAGCCGGCCCAGGTGGGGACGAAGGTGATATCCGATACCCACAAACGGTCGGGGCCCGGGGCGGTGAAATTGCGCTCCACCAGATCCTCGTGGGGCCGAGCGGCGGGGTCCTTCTGGGTGGTTCTATATCGGCGGCGCCGGGAGACGCCGTGAAGGCCGGTCTGGCGCAGCAGTCGGGCGATGCGCTTCCTGCCCACGCAGATACCCTGCTCGCGTAGCTCCATGTGGATGCGGGGAGTTCCGTAGGTCTCCTCGGAGAGTGCGTGAATGCTGCGGATCTTGGCGAGGAGCCACTCGTCGGCTAAGTCGCGATCTGACGGTCCTCGGGTGAGCCACGCGTAGTACCCGCTGGTGGAGACGTCCAGCAGGCGGCACATGGTGGCTACGGGGTAGCGTGTCTCGGAGTCGTGCACCTGATTCTCGCTCACGAACCGGAAGAGCGTGGTGGTATCTGTTCGGTCTCCCGCGCGAACCAGGCGGCTGCTTTTGCCAGGATCTCACGCTCGATCTTCAGCTGGCGACACTCCCGGCGCAGGCGACGGAGCTCTTCACGCTCGTCCGTCGTCAGTACGTCTAAGCGCAGACCGTCATCGGCCTCCGCCTGTCGGACCCAGTCCCTGATCGTGACATCCGACGGCTCGAACTCCTCTGAGAGTTCGGTGATGGTACGGCCGGCACGGTGAAGCGCAATGATCTGTCGCTTGAACTCCTGTGGATAGGGTGGTCGAGTCTTTCCCATCTCTTGGACACCTCCTTGAAACAAAGGATACCGGGTGTCCACTGAAGCGGGTTAACTCCAGGAAGCAATAGCAAGCCAAAGAAGCTCCATCCCGGTCCTACCCGCCAAAGTGAGGAGTGTGAAGTGTCGGTCCCCAGGATAGCAGCCCAGGACCTTGCCTCTGCCACGTTGGCGGTGTTTGTCCGACCCCCTGTTGCGATCATCAGGCATGAGAGTGGGGGTCCCGACCCCAGACGCTTCTATGTTTGTCAAGACATCTGGGTACTCCCCTCAAGCAGCTTAAAGAGTTCTCGGGCCACGTACCTCTTAAGGCAACGCCTGATCTCTCGGGGAGACTTGCCTTCGGCCAGGCGACGAGCGGCATATGCCATGGTTGGGGGATGGCACCTGAGGCGGGTGAGGACGATGGTGTGAAGAGCACAGTTAAGCTGACGATCGCCGCCCCGATTCAGGCGGTATCGCCTGGACTGCCCGGAAGAGGCGGGGATGGGGGCAACTCCGGCCAGCGAAGCAAAGGCCGCCTCAGAGCGAAGACGTCCCGGGTGTGACCAGACCACGAAGACCTGGGCGCCGGCAAGAACGCCGACACCGGGTCGAGCCAAGAGCTGGGGAGCGAGGGCGGTAATGAGGCTTCCGATGCGTGCCCTTAGCTCCTCCGCCTCGGCACTCGAGGCGAGTATGCGGCGGGCGAGCGACCTAAGGACGACGACGCTCGTGTCTTCTTCCACGGTTCGCCGTTCCCGCAGACGGGCCGCTCGGCCTACCTGCTCGGCAGTGGACAGGGGCGCAAGGGATTCGCGCAGGGCGTCAGGCGCGGTGACAAGGAGCGTCTTAAAGAGGCCGATCGCCTGCACTTTGCTTTGCACCAGATGACGCCGCAGGGTGAGGAGCATCTGCAACGCGGCCCGTTCACCCGGGGATCTCGGTTCGGCCAAGTGTTCACCGGCCAAAGCCTCGCGAGCCGCAGCGATGGCATCGAGCTCATCGGACTTGCCCCGACGCCGCGCCGGTCGTCTCGGGCGCTCGACCTCGACCACCCATTCGCCCCGGGCAAGAAGAAAGCGGGTGAGGCTGGCGCCGTAGATGCCGGTTCCCTCAATGGCCCAGCAGCGCCTGCCCGGTGCTGTTGCCTGGGCAAAGTCGAGGAGTTCCTTAGATCCGCGCTGGCTTGTGCAGACGCTGATGCCCTCAAGAACTCCCCCCACCCGATCAACGGCGGCGGCGGTGTGAGTATCGCGGTGGGTGTCCACGCCGATTACGTAGTCGACTCGTCCCGCCAGTTCCGGCATTCGACTCTCCTTTTTTTGCGGTCTATGCTTGGAGACGTGCCGACCTGGCACCCGTTCGGGCAAGACTGTGATGGGTCACGCCAGATGGGGCGGACAAGCTTCTATCAGGCAACCGATGACGGGACCGGGTCGGCACCGGCAGAAACAGGCAGACAAGTCTGGGGCAGGGCACCAGTAGAGGGCCGGTCCACTTTTGAGTCATGCTCATTCCTGTCGGGCCAACCTATCAGCCAGGCGGCTTCAGGTACCTACCCCTCTACACTTTGTCCACATTGGGGAAGGCCCAGGAGGGAGTATCACAGTCCACTTTATCCACTTTCGGGGTCCGGGGATTCGCGCCCCCCGGACTTGCCATTTCCGGCGATACGAGCGGTAATGGACCTCCCGTCAGTCGGGTGCGTGGACGAGCGAGTGAGCGGCGAAGGCAGAGCAACACGTGCAGGGTCACATAAAGAAACGCGCCACCTGGGAATACGTAGCCGAACTCGGCCCCCAACCCCTGCAGCGTTGTCCCTCCTGCCGCAAACGCTACTGGATCAAACGGGAACGCCTCGACTCCTGCCCCGTCTGCCAGGGCCCCCTGGAGGAGCGGGTGGCACGTCGCCAGGAGATGAAGGCCGGATTCGCCACCAAGCGCGAAGCCCAGGAAGCCTTGACCACGGTCATGGCCTCTCTCTCCGGCGGCACCTACATCGAGCCCTCCCGCATGCTGACGAGTGAGTTCCTCCGGGGAGAGTG
>DASRMJ010000052.1:0-6365 GCA_035647995.1 Thermoleophilia bacterium
CCGAGCGGCGGTGGAGTGGAAGGTGCCCCCCCACACGCGGGCGCCCGCGTGTGGGGGGAGGACCGCGAGGGTCGCGGCGCTCGCGGGGCCGCAGCTCGCCTCGCCCGCTCGACCGGCTTCGCCCGCCGTTGGCGCCGCGGCGGCGCGGCGCAGGGCGCCGTCCGCCCGGCGGAGCATCTCTGCCGCAGCCCTGCGCGTGAACGTGAGCAGCAGGATACGCGCGGGATTGACCCCGCCGGCGATCTGGTAGGCCACACGGTTGGCGAGCGTGGTGGTCTTCCCGGTGCCGGCTCCGGCGATGATGAGCAGCGGCTCGTCGCCGTGCAGGACGGCTGCCCGCTGCTGTTCGTTGAGTTCGCGGAGTATGGCCTCGCGCGCGGGCGACGCGGGGTCGCCGCGGCCGGTCGAGGCGGCGTCGGCTCGGGAGGGCGACGCGACGTCCCTCCGGCCGCCCGCACTCGGGAGCCGCGCGATCGCCGATGCCTCCGCCTCCGTCAGTCGCGACGCCGTCGGCACGTCTGCGACGGCGGTGATGCCGTTCGCCACAAGTCCTCCCTTGGGTAGCTCCCCAATCGACAGCCTACAGGCAGGCTCGGACAGAACCGCGCGACGCCGCCCTCGCGCGGACGTTGGCGGTCGCGAAGATGCCGGCGGTCGCGCTATGATGAGCGGGCGTCGTCGCGGGCGCATCGGAGGCGTGCGCCCGGCCGTCGTTGGGATCAGGGCTGCGTCTCGCACTGACACCGCCGTCAGCGCCGCCGCCGCCGCCGTCGCCGCTAGTGGCATCGCATCCCCGAGCACGAAGAGCTGGAGGGCATGATGGATCGGATCGCGCGTTTCATCGTCGCGCACAACAAGCGGGTCGTCGCGGCCACTGTTCTCCTCTCTCTGCTGGCCGCCACCATGCTCTTCCGCATGTCGTTCAATGCCGACGTGACCTCGTTCATCATCGAGGGCAACGCCACCGGCCGCGAGTACTTCGCGCTCCAGCAGAAATACGATACCGGCGACCCGATCAACGCGCTCATCTCCGTGCCCGACGGCGAGTCGTTCGCGCAGGGCGCCGTCCTGGCACGCCTGCTCTTGCTCTCTCAAGAGATCGAGAAGCTGGAGGGCGTCAAGGCGGTGGCCACCGTCATCCCGGAATCCAATCCGCTCACGGGCCAGGCCATCACCCCGGAACTTCTGGCGACACTTCCCGATGCCGTCGTGGAGCAGGGTCTGTTGACCACGCCGATGGCCGAACTACTCATCTCGGAAGATCATCGCGACACCATGCTGATGATCCTTCCCGAGGGCGACGGGTACGACCTCGCGGGGCGGCTCCAAGACTGGCTCGCCGCCAACGCTCCCAGCGACTTCGAGGTGACCCTCACCGGCAACCCCGTGGTGTTCGAGACCGTCTTCGGCATGCTCACCTGGTTCCTGCTGGCCATCCCCCCAGTGGTTGTGTTACTGCTTCTGGGGGTGTTCTACGCCAACATCGGCGACCGCAAGCTCACCATCATGGCCATCTTGCCGGCGGTCCTGGGGTCGGTGTGGACCTTCGGCTTCATCTTCGGGCTCGGCCGGAAGATCGACATCGTCACCATCTTGGTGCCCATCTTCGTGATCGTGATGGGGTCGGCGGACGGACTCCACTTCGTGACGCACTATCAGGAGGAGGCGGCGCGCACGAAGGACAAGGTGGATCGCGTCGCGGCGACCCTCCGACAGGTGGGAGTCCCCATGATCCTCACCACCATCTCCACCGCGGCGGGCTTCCTGTCGCTGCTGGTGGCCGACGTGCGTCCCATCCAACAACTCGGCCTGTTCGCCGCCGTGGGCATCTCCTTCGCGGGCGTCATCAGTTTCTTCTTCCTCCCCGCGTTGCTCAGCCACGTGCACGTGGAGCCCAAAGCGCACAAAGCCATTCTTGGACGCCGGGTCACTGCTGGGATCAAAGCCCTCGTGTTGAGGCGGTGGGTGGGTGTCGTCCTCGCGATTGGCCTGGTGGCCTTCGCCGCCATCTTCATCCCCCGCCTTCAGGTGAACAGCGACCAGCTCTTCATGTTCAAGAAGGATCATCAGATCCGCCAGGACTTCGCCCGCATGCAGGACGCGCTGGGCGGAGCGACACCCTTGATCGGGGAGTTCACCTTCGATCCGAATGCAGACCCGGCCTCCGAGCTGCGGCGGGTCTTGGCGGTCAGCGCCGAACTGGAAGCCCTACCAGGGGTGCGGCGCGTGTTCAGCATCGCCGACGTGGCCGGACTGCTGGCTCAGCGCGCTCCCGAGCAGGCTGCGGCGGCGCTTCGCGGCGACCTGGTCACTCCCTTGGGGGACATGGTCAGCGCCGACGGCCTGCGGTTCGTGCTGTTCCCCGGCGATTTCACCACCGCCGACCTGCGAGGCTGGCTCGACTTCGCGGCTCACAGTGACGACATCCGGGTCATCACGGGAGTACCCGTGCTTTGGGATGAGATGGCGCGTCTGGTGGTGCGCGCTCAGATCGGTTCGCTCGGCATGGCCTTCCTGCTGGTGGCGATCATGCTGTTCGTGGCCTATCGTCGCGTGCGTGAGACCTTGGCCGGTCTTGCGCCCCTGGTGCTGACCATCGGCGCCCTTCTCGGCTTCATAGCGGCGAGCGGTATCCAACTCAACCTCGTGACGGCCATCGTCTCGAGCATCGTCATCGGGGTGGGCATCGACTACTCCATCCACTTCATCGCCGCCATCGACTACGCGCGGGCGGGCGGACCCGGCTACGTGCTTCGGGCGATCGACTCTGCCGGCCGCCCCATCGTCGCCAACGCCCTGGGTATCGCCTTGGGGCTCACGGGCCTGTGGCTCTCGCCTTTCGCGATCCACGGCAAGATCTCCATGATAATGTGGGTGTCGATGACCACCGCTGCTCTCAGCGCGCTGCTCGTGATCCCTCTCTTTCTGCCGCGCGAAGGCATCGTCCGACCCGATGAGGGGTACAGACCCTAGGTTGCCGAGCGTCGTTCCGGTGGGATGGCCTCAGATGCGGACGGTCTCGGCTCCTAGGTGTTCTTCCGTTGGTCATCGTGGGAGGTATATCGAATGAACGCAACCGCGGCTGTCAAAGGATCACCCGCTGACGCTGCGACCGAAGCCCGTCTGCTCAACTTGCGCTGGTGGAACATCATCGTGGGATTGATTCTGGCCGCGCAGGCGGTGGTGATCGCCGTGCTGGCCAATGGCTTCTCTCTGCCGGTGGTCGCCACCTACATGGCCGGTCCTCCCGGCACGGAGCCGACGCTCACCAAGCTCTTCGATCTGCCCCTGGGCTGGGGAGTCTTCGCCTTCATGGCGATCTCGGCGGCGGCGCTCCTGATAATCGCGTCGCCCGGCGTCTTCGAGTGGTACAAGGGCAACCTACTGAAGGGTCGTAACTACGGGCGCTGGATCGAGTACTCGATCAGTTCTTCGATAATGATCGTCCTGATCGCCATGATCTGCGGTATCACCGACATCGCAGCCATCATGGCGGTGTTCGGGGTCAACGCTTCGATGATCTTCTTCGGGTTACTCATGGAGAAGTATGAGAGCCCCGGAAAGCCGAGTTGGCTCTCGTTCTGGTTCGGTTCGTTCGCGGGGATCGTGCCCTGGCTGGCGGTGCTGGTGTACGTGTGGAGTCCGAGGCTCGACGGCCCGGCGCCTCCGACGTTCGTGTACGCCATCATCGTGTCGCTGTTCCTGTTCTTCAACGTCTTCGCGATCAACATGGTGTTGCAGTACAAGAAGATCGGCCCCTGGCGCGACTATCTCTTTGGGGAGAAGGTCTACATCGTGCTCAGTCTGACGGCGAAGGCGCTGCTGGCCTGGCAGGTGTTCTCGGCCACCCTGGTGGGGTAGAGGAGGCCGACCCGGCACGGGCGGCCTGCACGATCGGCGGGCGGGTGCGCCGGATCGGCGCCTCAGCCCGCCTCACACAGTCGCGAGAAATTGCAGTAGGAGCAGAGCCCCGATTCCCGCCGCGGGAACTCGCTCTCGGGCAGGGGCGCGTTCTCGAGGGGATCGTGCAGGAGGTCGCGCATGGCCCTCAGGCCTGGGCTCACGGTGTCGGCGACGAAGGTCTCGAGGTCGTCGGGGACGTCGGGTCTTACGCTCTCGCCCGAGAGCAGGTAGTGGAGCACAGGGCTCAGGCTGAGACCCGGGTTCTCGAGGCCCACGCAGTAGGCCGACAGCAGCACCTGCAGGTGGTCGTCATCGCCGGGCTTGCCGCTCTTCCAGTCGATGACGTGCAGCCGGCCCTCAGCGACGTACACCAGGTCGGGTGCGGCAAAGACTTTCACTCCGCCGAGGTAGAAGTGGGCGAAGTCGGGGATGAGCACACAGCCGTCGCCGCCGCATGCGGCCACGACCTCCCAGTCGGCCGCGGCCAGAAGGTTCGCGGTGCACGTGGGGATCTTCTCGTTGATGCGCTCGATCTCGCGCTGGTCGGGCGGGGAGTCGTCGAGATAGAAGGACCTCAACATCACCGTCCGTTTGGGTGAGCGCTCGAAGGCGGTGCGCTCGTCGCGTGACGACTTCCAGGCGGCGCGCAGGGTGCGGCGCGTGGCTTCCTCCAGCTCCACGAGGCTCGGTGGCGAGAGACCGGCCCTCACGCGCCGCTCGATCTCTCGGGCGCGCTCGTCCATCTCCTGACCGAAGAGGGCGTCGAGCGACGTGAGCTTGCCCAGACGGTAGGCCAACCTGCTGCGCTCGGGGGCGTCGTCGAGCCAGCCGTTGTGCGAGAGGTAGTAGCGGAAGTAGTAGGAGCGGGGACAGTTCTCAAGCAGTCGTTGGCGCGTCATGGACCACGAGAATTGAGGATATGGCTCGATGGTGAAGGCGATGGCGGCGCCTACTCCTTGATGCCGGTGTAGATGGACCTGCACGTGGGGGAGGCCTTACCCGCCTTGGCCGCCGCTGCCGCCAAGACTGCAGCCTCGGTGGCGTGTTCTGACGCCGCCAACTTGGCGGCATACGCGGGGGCGTCGACCAGGCCGGCATCCGCGCCGGGCGACAGCTCCATGCGGAAGAGCCAGGTTGAATAGGGCGACCCGTTCGCCGCGTCGGCATCGGCGGCGCTGTTGACGGCCGTCACCCTGCCGGCCACCGGGCTCAAGAAGTACTTGATGGCCTTGCGCGTGGTCGCGAAGGCCACCTCCTCACCGGAGACGATCGCCGCGCCGGTCTCCACCAGCACCTCGAGGTCGACGAGGCCGCCGGTGAGCGCGATGCCCGGCTCGGTGAGGCCGACTTCGAACGCGGTGTAGGCGTCGGCGCCCATGTCCGCGGCGGCCGTCCCGCCGGGCGCGTGATCCGCGCCGCTGCCTCCGCCCGCGTCACCGCCCGCGGCGCCCGCTGGGGCGGTGCCGAACCAGAAATGGGCGCCGGGGCTGTATAGGCGGTCTTCCGGGAGTTCCATGTGTTTGCCCAGGAAGTTCGGTACGGTCGCCATCGTCTACTCCCCTTGTGTTGTCGGCGTGATCGTCCGGATCGGCAGCGTCGCGAGTCGCGTGCGCAGGTCGCAGGCGTTCGGATCGAGGGTGCCAACGGAAGTATATGGGTATTCCCGCGCGCCGGGAAGTCGATGCCGGGGAGTCGGCGTCTTCAAGGCATGCGCACTTCGCCGTTTGCCCGGACGATCTTGCCCGGGATGTTCGCGAAGGCGGGGGACAGACACACATCACCCCGGGTGCGGGGAGACGTCGGAGGCGCCCGACCACGCCGACCTCGCGGGCACCCGTCCAAGGCGTTGATGGAGTTCGGAAGTCTGACTGCGCTCAATCGTCTATGCAATCAGGGAGTTGCGTTTCGTGATTTGCAGACTTAGGCGCGTCCGGAGTTGTCCCGGCTTGCGGAATCGCAGCGGTGCGTCCACGCCGGCGCCTCGGGCAACAAACAGCCGCGCCGCTTTGTGTGTGTAGGCGGCGCGGCTGAGTGTAGGAGGAGAGCTTCTTCGGGAGTCGTCGCAGTGGCGCCGCTCCGGAGAGGTCGTTACCGAAGGTCTTGCTTGCGGGCGAGGAAGTCGTCCCGGTCCATCTCGCCGCGCGCGTATCTCTCTTCGAGGATCGCCAGGGCGGACGAGGGAGCCGGCCCGACCCCGCCGGGGCCCGTGGCGGGCGGCATCCCGGTGGACGGTTTCGCGCCGGAAGGCGGCGCCCACTGCGCCTGCGACATTGCGGGCGACACCGTGTGGGAACTGTCGTCGCGCCTGCGGGTCGCCTGCACGACCACCCAGATGACCAAACCGATCAGCAGGAGCGGGATCAACCCCATACCCAACATCAGAAGACCTCCGAGTCCGAACATCCCACCAAGACCACCAAGAACACCAAGACCGCCGAGACCGGTCATCATCGTCGTCACTC
>DASRMJ010000053.1:0-5798 GCA_035647995.1 Thermoleophilia bacterium
GTGCGGATGTTCGTCGCCGATGCGCACCACCACGCGCCCCGTGGCGAGCACGGAGCGCAGAGCGCGCAATAGCTGGTAGCGCTCCTCCAGCAGCAGGAGCAGCTCGCGGAGATTCTCGAAATCCTGCGTCGGTTGGTCGGAGAGCAACCGCGACGCCCCGCCCACGTACAGACCCTCGCCGGCCTGCTCGTCGAGCAGGCGCTCGAACGCGGGAGAAAGCGTGTGAAGGAAGCGCATCTCCTTCTTACCAAGCTCGGGATTGTCGAGCGTGCGACGCACCAGCCGATCGGTGATCATGTGGGCACTCAGCGACTCGTTCAAGTAGGTGCGCGCCCACTCCACCATGCCTGCGTCCACCAGGTCGGGATAGTCCACGACCCACTTGGCCACACGCCCCGTTGACACGATGAACACGACCATGACCAGGCGAGGTTGGAGCAGCAGCAGCTCGATGTGCCTGACCGTGGCCCCGCTGGTGCGGGGAGCCACCACCAACGCCAGGAGGTTGGTGGCTTCGGCCATCGCTTCGCTGGTTTGGCGAAGCGCGACGTCCACCTCCTTCTCGAGCACGTGGAAGTCGAGCGGCGCGACGCCGGAATCTCTCCCGCCGACCACAGCCATGAGCCCGTCGACGAACGAACGATAGCCTCTATGGGTGGGCAGCCTGCCCGCGGATGTGTGGGGGTGAGTGAGGTACCCCTGCTCTTCAAGAACGCCGAACTCGCTACGCACCGTGGACGGCGAGACGCGGATGCCGACGCCCTGCGCGACCTCGCGCGAAGACACGGGTTGACCGGAGCGGATGTAGCGCTCGGTGACGAGTCTCAGGATCTCGGTCTGTCTGTTAGTGAGGCTCATTCGACTTCCCACGCAGACCATCCGCCTGCCACGGCGCACAGCCTACGACCCTCATCGTGGACGCTGTCCGACCCGCGACGCGCTGTTGTGGATCTGCCCGGCTCCGGAGATCACTCCTCCGGCGAGCGCAGGACGGCCGCCAGAACGGCGTTGCCGAGATCCAGGCCTCGCGGGCTCAGCCGAAGTGTAGCACAGCGCCTCTCGACCAGACCCAGGCCGACGAAGCGCTTCAGCTCGGCCGCATCGACCACGTCCTCGACGCCCCGCTCGGTCACACCTTCCGCCGTACGAAGGCCGAGCATGGCGCGTTCGAACAGGCGGACCCGTGGCGAAAGGAGCTCCACCTCGGCCGGTTCCCCCGCCACGTAAGCGACCACCGACCTCGGGTTGGTCCATCGGGTGCCGCCAACCGTGCTGACGGCCGAAGCCCCAAGACCCACGTAGTCCTCGCCCCGCCAGTATCCGAGATTATGCCGCGACTCGTGCCCGGACAGGGCGTAGTTGGACACCTCGTAGCGACGGTAGCCCGCCACGGAGAGCCGATCCGACACTAGGGCGTAGTGGGCATCCGCGAACTCCTCCGCCGCCGCCCGCCCGTCCGGACCCTGCTGCGACTCGAGACGACGTGCGAAGCGGTCGGTGTAGGTGAGGTCGTACACGGAGATGTGCGGCGGTCGCTGCGCGACCGCCGCACCCAGGTCGTGCTCCAACGCCGCGAGATCCTGTCCGGGAATGCCGAACACCAGGTCGAGACTCCACTCCGCCCACCCGGCGCGGCGCATCGCGTCGAGGGCCTTCTCGGTCGCCCCCGCGGGCGTCCGGCGCCCCAGGGCGGCCAGGCCGGTGGGCAGGAAACTCTGCACGCCCAAGGAGAGGCGGGTGACCCGGTGCGAGGCGAGCAGTTCCAGGGTGGCGTCATCGAGGGTCTCGGGATTAGCTTCCACGGTGAACTCGGTGCTCGGGCCGACGAGCCGCCCCAGGTCGACGAGGAGGGCGGCGAGCAGGTGGTGAGGCACGGCAGTGGGCGTCCCACCCCCGACGTAGACCGTCTCGAGCGGCCGGGCCAGGAGAGGATCGAGCAGCGCCGCCTCTCGGCCCATCTTGTCCATGTAGGCCGCGAGCGCGCCCGAGCGCCGGTGCGGGCCGATGGCCTCTGAAGCGAAGTCACAGTACGCGCAGCGGGTGCCACAGAAAGGAAGATGCACGTAGAGGTGGGTGACCTGATGCGACGCATCGGCCGCGGCTGATGCCGCGGCGTGCAGACCAAGGTGATCGCCGGTCACCATGCCGAGGCTACCGGCCCAGGACTCCTGCCACCAACAGCACCACACCGAGCCCCACCGCGACGTAGCCCAGGACTCCGCTCCACCTGCCCGCCACGCCGCCGCCGGCCTGCTGCTCAGGAGGCAGATAGCGCCTCATCCTCCGCTGCACCACGCCCCCAACGATCAGGACCGCGCCCACGATGAGGTACTCGACGGTCATCAGCGTTTCTCGTCGAGATCGAGCACGGCGAGGAAGGCCTCTTGCGGTATCTCGATGCTGCCCACCATCTTCATGCGCTTCTTGCCCGCCTTCTGCTTCTCGAGCAACTTGCGCTTGCGCGTGATGTCGCCGCCGTAGCACTTGGCCAACACGTCCTTGCGCATGGCCCGCACCGTCTCTCGGGCAACCACTCGACTGCCCACCGCCGCCTGGATGGCGACTTCGTACATCTGCCGCGGTATCTGCTTGCGCAGTCTCTCGACCAGGGCCCGACCCACTGGATAGGCTCGGTCCTTGTGCACGATGAGGCTGAGCGCGTCGACCGGCTCTCCTGCGATGAGGATGTCGAGACGCACCATCGCGCCGGACTCGAAGTCCTTCATCTCGTAGTCGAGAGACGCGTATCCCTTCGTGCGGGTCTTGAGCAGGTCGAAGAAGTCGAGCACGATCTCGGCCAGCGGAAGGTCGTACACCAGCCTCACCCGGTCGGCCGACAGGTATTCCATATCGCGAAAGGTGCCTCGCTTATCCTGGCACAACTCCATGACGCTGCCGACGAACTCGTTGGGGGTGAGCACCGAAGCCGATATGTACGGTTCGCGCACCTCGACGATGAGTCCGGCATCGGGGAAATCCACCGGATTGCTGATTGCCAGCACGACGCCGGAAGTCAACTCCACGTCATACTTCACGTTCGGCGTGGTGGCGATCAGCTCCAGTCCGAACTCCCGTTGCAGGCGCTCACGCACGATCTCCATGTGCAGCAGACCTAGGAAGCCGCAGCGGAACCCGAACCCGAGGGCTCGGGAAGTCTCCGGTTCCCAATGCAGCGACGCGTCGTTCAGGGTGAGCTTCTCGAGGGCGTCCTTCAACTCGGGGTAGTCGTTGCCCTCGATGGGGAAGAGCCCGCAGAAGACCATGGGCACGGCTTCACGGTAGCCGGGCAGAGGCGTCGCGGCCGGACGATCCGCGTGTGTCAAAGTGTCGCCCGGGCGCAGGTGCGCCACTTCCTTGACGCCCGTGATGATGTACCCCACCTCCCCGGCCCGCAGCAGGTCGGTCTTCAGCATGTCGGGACTGAAGATGCCCACCTCCTCCACCTCGCTCTTGCGTTGAGTGGCGAAGGTGCGGATGACGTCGTTGCGCCGGAAGGTGCCGTCGACCACGCGGACGAACGCCACAACGCCGCGATACTGGTCGTAGAACGAGTCGAAGATGAGCGCGCGGGCCGGGCCGTCGCTGTCGCCCTTCGGGGGTGGCACGCGACGCACCACAGCCTCCATGACCTCGGCGACGCCCTGGCCCGTCTTGGCCGAGATGTGCAGGATGTCGGCGGCCGTGCAACCGATGAGCGCCACGATCTCCTGCGCCCGCAACTCCGGCTCCGCCCCGGGCAGGTCGATCTTGTTGAGCACCGGGATGATCTCGAGGTCGTTCTCCAGGGCCAGATAGGTGTTGGCCAACGTCTGGGCCTCGATGCCCTGGCTCGCATCGACCACCAGGATGGCGCCTTCGCAGGCCGCCAGGCTGCGCGATACCTCGTAGCTGAAATCGACATGGCCCGGAGTGTCGATGAGGTTCAACTGGTAGTCGAGACCGTCTTGGGCCCGGTAGTAGACCCGCACCGCCTGGGCTTTGATGGTGATGCCGCGTTCACGCTCGATATCCATGCGGTCGAGCATCTGCTCGCGCATCTCTCGCTCGGCCACCGTGTGCGTGAGTTGGAGGATGCGATCGGCCAGGGTGGACTTCCCGTGGTCGATGTGGGCGATGATGGAGAAGTTGCGTATGTGCTCGAAACCGGTCATGGCGAGGTATTGTACCCCAACGGGAAGAGACCTCCGGGCACTCCGCCGGCCCGGCAAGACCACCCGGCACGATCACCATGTTCGCGCCGATGCACCGCCGGCGCGCCCCGAACCGGCGCGCCCCGAACCGACGCACCCCGGGTCCCGCGCGAGCGAACCGTCCCGAAGAACGGCACCGCCCCTACGGCAGATCCTCACTCTCCTGCCTGATGACCGCTCCCGTGACCGAGGCGTCGCGCCTGCGGCGCACGACGCTCAGCACTTCGCCCAATTCGTCCATGCGCATGACGCGCGCCGCCGCCGCATACGCGAGGAGGCCGAGCAGATACGCGGCGCCCACCGACACCAGTTGGGCCGGCACCGACCGTCCGAGCAGGCCGTCCACGAACCACCAGGTGCCGTATGCGGCCAGGCAGAGAGGCGCCAGCGAAACCACCGACCGCGCCGCCGACGAAAAGACCCGCCGTCCGTCGACCGACCCGATCTGCCGACGAAGCAGATACATGAGCCCGAAGAAGTTGAACGTAGAGACCGCCGCGGTGGCGAGGGTCACGCCCCCTACGCCGAGCGGCTTGTACAAGAGCAGACAGAGCCCCGTGTAGAGCACGAGGTTCGCGATCCCCGTGACCAGTGGCAGCCACGCCTTGCGGATCCCGTAGAACGCCCGATTGAGCAGTGTGTTCGCGCTAACGAAGGCCATCCCCAGGCTGAAGAAGGCCAGAGCCCAGGCCACGGCTGCGGTGTCCTCCGCCTGGAACTTGCCGTGCTCGAACACGAGGCGCACGGTAGGCGCCCCCAGCACCACGAAGAACGCAGAGAAGGGCAGCGTGACGAAGAAGATCTGCCGAATACCGCTGGAAAGAGCCACGCGGAAGTCGCCCATCCGGCCTGCGGTCGCGAAACGCGAGAGCGACGGGAACAGCACGGTGCCGATGGCCACGGCGAACATGCCCTGGGGCAACTGGAACAGCCTGAAGGCCTTGTCGATGACCGCGGGGGCGGGCTCGCTGATATAGCTGGCCACGATCGTCCCCACCAGCGCGTTGAAGTTGACGATGCCCAGCGTCAGCACGACGGGCCCGAGAAGCCGACCGACCTGCCGCACCGCCGGGTCGCGAAAGTCGAGGCGCAGACCGAGAGACTCCCGGCGCCGCCACACCGCGGGCATCTGGATGACCAGCTGCGCCACGGTGCCGATCACCGTTCCCCAGGCCAGGATGAAGAAGGAGCGGTCATCCCCGCTGTTCCCGGCGAAGAAGACCACCGACGCGATGATGATCACATTCCACACGATGGGGGCGAGCGCGGGCAGTGTGAAGTGGTCGTACGAGTTGAGCACGCCCATGAAGATCCCGGTGACTCCGAGCAGCACCACAGTGGGGAACATGACCCGAGTGAGACCTATGGCCAGGTCGATGGTCGCAGGATCGCGGTATCCGGGAGCGGCGACGCTGATGACCTGGGGAGCGAAGACCATACCCAGAGCGCTGATCGCCCCCAGAAGCACGACGGCGAGGAAGGTCAAGGTGGTGACCAGCTGCCAGGCTTCTTTGCGACGCTCCTCGGAGAGCAGGCCGGAGAACACGGGGATGAAGGCCGCACTCAGCGCCGTATCCGCCACGAGTGTGCGGATCAGGCTGGGCACCT
>DASRMJ010000054.1:0-2510 GCA_035647995.1 Thermoleophilia bacterium
TCCTCGGAGAGTCTCGGGGAACGTTCGATGGGACCCTCGGCCCGAGGGGCCGACGTGACCGCGCTGCAGAAGGTCTTGCAGCGACGCGGCCTCCTGGACCGGGAGCCCACCGGGGTCTTCGATGCCGCCACCGCCGAGGCCGTCGTGGCCTTCAAGGTGGCGCGCGGGTCGCCCGCCACGCCGGTGCTCGACGCGGAGAGTCTCCTTGGGCTCCTGGGCTCCATCGTCATCGACCGCTCGGAGCGCAAGCTCTACCTGTACGACGGCGGCCAGCTTGTGCTGACGTACCCGGTGGCCGTGGGCCAGCCGCGATATCCCACGCCCACGGGCAAGTTCCGCATTGTCAGCAAGGTCTACCACCCCAGTTGGACTCCTCCGCCCTCGCCGTGGGCCGAGGGTCTCGAGCCGGTCCCGGCGGGCCCTGACAACCCTCTCGGCACCCGGTGGATGGGACTGTCGGCGCGTCACGTGGGCATCCACGGAACCTACCAGAGTGGGTCCATCGGGACCGCCGCTTCGCACGGGTGCATCCGCATGCGCATCCGCGACGTGGAGGACCTCTTCGAACGGGTGTTCGTGGGAACCCCGGTGGAGATCATCCCGTGACTGTGGGCCCCACAGCGTCCGCGCCGCCGCGCAGGCGGCCGGCGCGCGTCTCAGGCGGCCGCGGCTTCACTCCAGGACGACGCAGCACGGGCAAGATGCTGCGGGACGCGCTTCTGGTGATCGTGATCCTGGCCATGGGCCTGCCCTTTGTCGTGGCCCGGGTCGGCGGCGCGCCGCTCACCGTCGACCAACTGGATGCGGCGAAAGCCGGTCGTCGCGCCGCCTACGAGCAACAGGACTGGCTGGCGAACTCCATGAGCAACAAGGTCGCCCGCGTCGCCGTGGAGAGCGGGGGGACCCGCTTCGAATTCCGCTACTACACCTTCTTCGGCCTTCCCTGGGGGAGTTCGGAAGCGTTGGTGGCTTCCGACGGCTCGGTGAGCGACGTGTCCACCAGTCTCACTCTTGGCAGGGTCTTCTAGCCGCCGACTTCGGCCCCCGGTCCGTGCCGTGTCCTTGCGCCCGGTCCGCGCAGGTGATATATACAAAGGATATAGGCTAAGAATGAGAGATTCTAGAGGCGATGCTGTCCATCAGACACGCCTTGCTAGGGCTTCTCGCGCGCGGCGATCAGCACGGATACGAACTCAAGACGGCTGCGGAAGCTGAACTCGTGCCGCTGTCGTCGCTCAACTTCGGGCAGATCTACACGGCGCTCGACAAGCTCGAGCGGGATGGCTACCTATCGCACCGGACGGTGGAGCAGGAAGAGCGTCCGGCAAAGAAGGTGTTCGCCCTCACGGAGTCGGGCCGCGCCGAGTTGGCGTCGTGGATGCGCTCGGCATCCGTCCCCGATCTCGATCTGCGCAACCCGACCTTCTTCAAGCTCCTGCTGGCTCGCGGGCTGGACCCGGCCGTGGGGTGCCCCGACGTCCTCGAGGTGATCAGGGGGGAGAGGCGCGCCTGCTTCGAGCGGCTGCACGAGGTGGTCGCGGCGCGGGCGCGCGCGTCGGGCGGGGAGCAACCGTTGGGCGCATCGCTCCTGCTCGACCTGGCCGCGCTGCGGCTGGAGGCGTTCTTGAGTTGGCTGGACCGGTGTGAGGCGGCGCTGGCCGCGGACGGCGGCGGAAGCGCCGGCGGCCTCGGAGGCGGAAACTACACGGAGGAAGCATGGACACAGCGGTAGAGACCTTGGGAGTGCGCAAAGAGTTCGGTAGCGGAGAGACGCGGGTCGAAGCGCTGCGCGGGGTCGATCTGAGGCTTGATCAGGGTGAGTTTGTCGCGGTCATGGGGCCGTCGGGGTCGGGAAAGAGCACCCTCCTGCACCTGATCGGCGGTCTGGACCGGCCGACCGGAGGCGTCGTCCGCGTGGGCGGCCAGGATCTCGCCGTCCTCGACGACGACGCCCTCACTCTGGTGAGGCGCCGGCGCATCGGCTTCGTGTTCCAGTTCTTCAACCTGCTGCCGATCCTCACGGCCGAGGAGAACGTGGCGCTGCCCCTCGTGATCGACGGCATCGACGACAAGGAGTCGCACCGTCGCAGTCTCGCGGCGATGGAGGCGGTGGGGATCGCCCACAGAGCGTCGCATCGCCCCGCGGAACTCTCGGGGGGAGAACAGCAACGCGTTGCGATCGCGCGGGCTCTCGTCTCGGAGCCGGTCCTGATACTGGCCGACGAACCCACGGGCAACCTCGACAGTGTCTCCGGCGACCAGGTGATCGCCCTGCTGCGACGGCTCGCCGACGAACAAGGTCAGACGATCCTGATGGTTACGCACGACGCCAAGGACGCGGCGGTCGCGGACCGGGTGGTGTTCCTGAAGGACGGGCTCGTGGACGACGAGCAGCGCCTGCCCGACGCGCCTCCTGCGGACGAGGTCCTGAGAGGTCTGGAGGCCGCCGCCGCAGCCGCAGCCGGGTCCGCGGCCGCCGCGTCCTTGGCGTCGTGCGTAACCATCAGGAT
>DASRMJ010000055.1:0-3910 GCA_035647995.1 Thermoleophilia bacterium
CTCAACTACGCTGTGGATTACGGGTTCGTCGATCCCGCCGAGGTGGTCGCGTTTCTCCATGAAAAACCGGCGCGGCTCTCAGTGATCATCACCGGGCGCCGAGCGCGCCAGGAGATAATGGACGAAGCGGACACAGTGACCGAGATGCGCTCGGTCAAACACCCGTTCCGCAGCGGCACGCGAGCTCAGAAAGGCATCGAGTATTGAGCGAGACCCGGAAGAACCACCAGATCCCCAAGCTGGAGGCCGTCAAGGCGCATCCCCAGGTGGCTCAGTTCCTGTCGCACGCGGACAGCTACCTCGCGGCCCTCGGGTACACGGAGCACGGAACGCGGCACGCTTCCCTGGTCGCCCACATCGCCCACAACGTGCTCGAGCGCCTAGGGTACCCCGACGACACCTCACAGCTGGCCGCCGTTGCAGGCTATCTGCACGATCTGGGCAACTTCATCACTCGCGAGAGTCACGCGCAGTCGGCGGCGCTGCTCGCGTTCCAGATCTTGCGCGATCTCGACTATGGGCCCGCCGACTGCGCGACCGTCATGGGGGCCATCGGCAACCATGACGAACTGCTCGGCAGGGTCATCGACCCGGTGTCGGCGGCGCTGATCCTCGCGGACAAGTCAGACGTGCATCGTAGCCGGGTGCGTGATCCCAAGACCGCCGACACCGACATACACGACCGCGTCAACTACGCCGCGGAGCGCTCCTTCCTCAACGTCGATCCGGTGACCAGGGAGATCACGCTCGAACTCACTATCGATACCGGCATCTCGGGGGTGATGGAGTACTTCGAGATATTCCTGTCGAGGATGATCATGTGCCGGCGGGCAGCCGAGCACCTGGGGTGTTCGTTTCAGATGGCGATTAACGAGCTGAGGATCTTCTGATGCCGCGTTGCGGAGTGTGATCATGGGCGTTCGTATGGTACCGACGAACAGGGCACGCGTGGTGCTGGAGCGGTTGGTCGAACTCAACCGCATCAGCGGGGACGTAGCGACCAAGTCGCACGCGGAAGTTGATGAGGAGGCGGACGGCGACGCCGGCTTGGCTCTCACCCCGGTGCGTCGCCGCCGTCTCTACGAAGACGTGGTGCAGCAATTGCAGGGTCTGATCTCCTCGGGGAGACTGGAGCCCGGCGATCAACTGCCCGCCGAGCGGGCACTCGCCGAGCAACTGGCGGTGAGTCGGGCGAGTGTGCGAGAGGGGCTGCGCACTCTCGAGGCGCGGGGTATGCTGGAGGCCCGACCGGGTCAGGGGCTCTTCGTTCGGGGCAGGCGCACCGAGGAGATCGTGAGCATCCTGGCTTCGTACTTGGTGCGCGAACGGGAGAGCTTCCTCGAGGTGCTCGATGTGCGCGAGGCCCTGGAGCGGAAGGCCGCCGAGCGCGCAGCCATCCTCGCCACGACCAAGGACCTGGAAGCGATCAAGGCGGCCCTGGTCGAGATGCAGGAAGAGGTGCTTGAGGGGCGGTTGCCGCTGGAATCGGACACGGCTTTCCATCGGGCTTTGGGCACTGCGTCTCGGAACGAAGTGCTGAGCCAGACGCTCAACACGGTGCTGGGGCTGATGTCGCAGCGCAGGCAGGAGCTGCTGAACAGTGACTACGGTGGCCTTCTGATGCTGCATCAGCACGTGAACATCTTCCGCGCGGTGAAGAACAGAGATCCGAAAGCCGCATCCGAACTGATCTCCGCGCACCTGCGCGAGTTGGCGGCTCCTCACAGACCCCGCTCGGGGTATCCGCGCCCTAGCTGACCCCTCGCAGCGCAGGCGATCAGCCCGCGCGAGATCCGTCTTCGTCGCGGACGGTCTCCGCCCGCTTCCTCATATCGTTCCTAAGATGTTGACAAGTTTGCGCTGTCTGTGACAGACTAGGGCTGTTCAGTGGTCTGACCACTGGACAACGCAACCAGTAAGCGGTCGAAGCAGTCGATGTTGGTCGGGGTAGAGATCCGATCCGGGTACGCCGTCTCCCCTGCGGCACCCGGAGGCATTCAGAGGTAAGCCGGTCGAAGTCCGGCGCGGTCCCGCCACTGTAGTCACCCGGTCCTCGAGGCGCGGGTGAGAGCCAGAAAACTCCAGGGGAACTGTTTGGCAGAGCTTCTCGAGGCAAGAAGCAAGTTGCTTGCCTTGGGGAGCTCTTCGTTGTTCTCGAGGCGGATCGAAGTAGCGAGCGTGAAGGAGGGTTCTTGAGCGAGAACAAGATGCACACGGTGATCTTCCAGCCGTCGGGTAGTCGGGGGAAGGTCGAGGACGGCAAGTCCATCCTGCAGGCGAGCCGCGAACTTGGGGTCGAGATCGAGGCCATCTGTGGCGAGAAGCGCACGTGCGGCAAGTGCAAGGTGCGCATCGAAGACGGCTTCTTCGAGCGCTACGGAGTGGAGTCCTCGCGGGACCACGTCGATCCGTGGCGTCCGGTCGAGGCGAAGTTCTTCTCCGAGGAGCGCAAGGAGCAGGGCTTCCGCCTCGCGTGCCTATGCAAGATCCACGGGGATCTCGTGGTCTTCGTGCCCGAAGAGGCCCGCGCCGGCGGCCAAGTCGTGCGCAAAGCGGTCACCGACCGCAAGATCAACGTCAATCCCTCGGTGCGCACGTACTACATCGAGATGACGCCACCCACCCTGCACGACCCGCTGGGCGACTATGAGCGGGTCTGCGACGCACTCAAGGCCCAGCACGGGCTCGAACCCCCCATCCTCGACTATCGGGTCCTGTTGGGGATGCCCGACACTCTGCGCGCCGCGGACTGGAAGGTGTCCGTGTCGGTGTGGTCCGGGGGACCGGTGCCCGAGATCGTGCGCATCGCCCCCGGGACCGTGACGAGAAGCATCGGTTTGGCCGTGGATGTGGGCACGACGAGCGTGGCGGCCTACCTCTGTGACCTCGCCACCGGTGAGGTGATCAGCTACGACTCTATGATGAACCCGCAGGTGCAGTACGGCGAGGACGTCATGAGCCGCATCACCTATGCGATGTCGCATGACGATGGCATCGACAAGCTGCAGGCCGCCATCATCGAGGGCGTCAACACGCTGGCCGCCAGGGTGTGCGAGGCCGTCGGCTTCACGCACGAGGACATCCTCGAACTCGCCATCGTGTTCAATACGGCCATGCATCACTGTTTCTTGGGCATCTACCCCGAACACCTCGGGCTCGCGCCGTATGCTCCGGCGCTGCACCACTCCATCAACATCAAGGCCCGCGACCTCGGTTTGAAGTTCTGCCCGGGCGCCAACGTCTTCGTGCTCCCCAATGAGGCGGGCTTCGTGGGCGCCGACAACGTGGGCGTTCTGATCGCCGAGGAACCGTACAACAAGCACGACCGCCAGCTGATCATCGATATCGGCACCAACGGCGAGCTCATCATGGGCAACAGCGAGAAGTTGATCAGCTCGTCCTGCGCCACCGGACCCGCCCTCGAGGGCGCGCACATCCATTTCGGGATGCGGGCCGCTCCGGGCGCCATCGAGAAGATCTACATCAACCCCGAAACCAAGGAGCCGCGCTACCGGGTCATCGGAAAAGATGAGTGGTCGGACGAGATGGAGCCGGAGACCATCGGCACCAAGGGTATCTGCGGCTCGGGCATCATCGACGGCGTGGCCGAGATGTTCAAGACCGGCATCATCGACAAGACCGGCAAGTTCAACAAGGACCAGAACCACCCCCGCATCCGCAAAGGTGAACAGGGCGACGAGTTTGTCCTGGCTTGGGCGAACGAGACCTCCGTCGGCCGTGACGTCACCATGACGATCAAGGATGTGCGGGCGGTTCAGTTGGCAAAGGGAGCCATGTACGCCGGCGCCAAGATCATGATGCAGAAGCTCGGCTACGATGCGTTGGACCGTGTCGTGTTGGCCGGGGCGTTCGGCTCGTTCATCGACCGTGAGGAGTCCTTGGTCATCGG